>CAZGTE010000012.1:0-13665 GCA_964528515.1 uncultured Candidatus Saccharibacteria bacterium | reverse complement strand
CTTAATACTACCATTTTTACTTGGTTATGGTAGTCTTCTATAATAATGACAGTTTTTATTTATGCCTTACTATTTATTTCACTATATTTTCAAATATTCTTACTTTTGACTTTTCTTTCTAATACTAGTAGTAAAAAAATTAGTAAGACGGATCATCGTTTGCAAGATGCCAATCTACCCAGCACAACAATTATAGTCCCCTGCTACAATGAGGAGAAAACTCTGTCCGGCACCATAAGATCATTACTCGCATTAGACTACCCTAAAGATAAGTTGAGTATATTAATAGTAAATGATGGGTCTGTTGATAATACCCTAAAGATAGCTCAAGAATTCTCAAAGAATTATCCTCAGGTGCGAGTATTAGATAAAGAGAATGGTGGTAAGGCAAGTGCGATGAACTTAGCCTTAGTAAATAGTGAGAGCGAGCTAATTGGCTGTCTAGATGCTGATTCATTTGTAGATCCTGAGGCTCTTAAGCTAATCTCTACTCACTTCACTTGTCCTAAGCAAGGTAAGTTTGTCAGTGCTGTTACCCCAGCGATAATGATATACAAGCCAAGAGGTATATTGCAAATGATGCAACGCACAGAGTATATGTTAGCTGTATTTATGAGAAAGGCATTTAGTATAATAGATGCAATCGTCGTAACTCCTGGACCCTTCTCCATATTCCGTAAAGCTGACATCTTGTCAGTAACCCCTGATGGTAAACCATATTGGGAACATGCCCACGGCACAGAGGACTTTGAGATGGGATTACGACTACAGAAGAACCATAAGAAGATAACAAATGAGCCCATGGCCAAGGTTATGACCATCTCCCCAAATACACTAGGCTCATTATATAAACAGCGCATTCGTTGGACATATGGATTTTTAATGAATACTTGGGATTATAAATTTATGCTTGGAAATATCAAGTACGGAAATGTGGGAATACTAGTATTGCCAGCTGCTCTTCTTAGTTTAATATTTGGCGTATTGATGTTTATGATACTTATCGCTAGATTGATTATGAGTATATTTGATTTTATTATTCGCATTTATACAACTGGCATAAGTCTAGGATTGCCTACAATAGACTTATTCTATGTAAATATAAATTCAATGTTATTAATTGTAATAGTATTAATTTCATCACTGCTTACAATATTATATATATCAACAAGAATATCTAAGACCAAGATTTATAAAAAAGATACTGTATTATACTTAATTCTATATGGATTTATTGCACCACTGTGGCTAACAGGAGCACTTGCGCGAGCCTTAGTAAGGGCAGAGTCTAAGTGGAAAGTTATTAGATAATAAAACATACAATGAATTATAAGCGATACATTATTACCTTTTTAATCACTAGTACTATATTTGCTACGGCTATGATGATTAGCAGTAAATTAAATGAGAACAAGCTGGATAAGGTGCGAGCTATAGAAGATAATATGAGTATAGACATATTGTCTCTAGAGACACAATTTGATCTATTGCACGAATTATCTTGTGAACAGATTAAAGATGGTAGAATCCTCTCCAGAGAGCTCAATAATCTTGCCAGTAAGCTATCTCATATGGAGGAGTTGCGAGGATCAGATGATTATGAGGTAATACGATTAAAGCGCAGATACTCTATACTACAGATTAAAGACCTCTTGCTTATTCGTAAGATAACAGAAAGATGTGATATTTCCCCAGTAGTAATCTTATACTTCTACTCTAATGAAGGTGACTGTAGGGATTGTATAAGACAGGGTCATGTACTCACAAGACTTAGTAGTGACTTTGAGGAATTAAGAGTATATGCATTTGATGCCAATTTAGATTTATCTGCACTAGAGACTCTGATAAGCATAAAACAAGTTGGGTATAATCTACCAGCCTTAGTGATTAATGATGAAACTCACCACGGATTTATGAGTATTGATGAGATAAAAGAGCTACTACCTGAATTAGAAGAGTCTCTGATTATTGATGAGATAATTATTCCAAATAAAGAATAACATTTGACCTACCCAAGTTACTTACAGCCAAAGCGGTTGCTCTAAGCAAGTGATATAAGACATGTGTTAATTTGAGCCAGAAATCGGATTCGAACCGATGACCTACCGCTTACAAAGCGGTTGCTCTACCAACTGAGCTATTCTGGCTTTTGTCTTGCTTGCGCTATATTACTACAGCTTTGTCTCTTGGGCAACCTTTGATGTATCTAATGATGACTTGTGTTCTTGCACATCTTTTAGATACTCATTCTCTCTTACACTCTCTCCATTCTGCTTAGCCTTGGCGCTCTTATGGGCAACATTACGAGCTCTCCACTCTATCTTCTTAGCTATACCTGCTGTCACCTTAGCGAATTTGTGAGTAATGGAATTATATAAGTGATTAGTTAATTTTAATATATTATCTACTGTGCACTTGTACTTAAAGTCATTTTCAATCTTTATTATTTTCTCGTCAATCTTACTCCTATAATTACTTGCAAAAATAAGATGCCCTTTCTTAGACTCTACATATTTGATTATAAACAATGCCACAAGGACTATTAATGTAATTATAAATATAATGAATGCTGTCATAGTATGTATTATAGCACACTGCTAACTTATGCAGAGAACCTGTCCATACGAGTAATCTCTACTCTCTCTCCGAACTTCTGAGTTGCTTCAGCGATTAATTGTCCAATAGTCTTATCTGCATCCTTTACAAATAATTGCTCTATGAGAACCTTATCTTTTAAATATGAGGATAATTTACCTTCTACAATCTTCTCTCTCATCTCTTCTGGCTTATCTTGAGCCTCCTTCTCAAATACTGATTTAGCTGCTGCAATATCATCATCTTTTACATCGTCTTTAGTCATAAACTCTGGAGACATAGCTGCTACATGCATTGCTACATCGTATGCAAGAGTCTTGAACTCCTCATTCTTAGCTACAAAGTCTGTCTCACATGAGAGAACGATGACACCTGCTACACTGCCACCTTGATGCAGATATATTCCCACAGTACCAGATCCAAGGTCTCTACTACCCTTCTTATCCGCCACTTGTGCGCTTATCTTACGGAGTAGTACTTTAGCCTTGTCTATGTCTCCTCCGGCCTCTTCTAGTGCCTTCTTGCATTGCATTATAGATACTCCTGTATCATCTCGCAGTGTCTTTATGTCTATTATTGAATTTGTCATAATGTTCTATTTTATAGCACTTACAATCTCCTTTACGAAGTATTCAATGCTCTTTTTAGTAGTGTCATTTGCAGGTATTGGATATGTAATCTTTGATATATCACAGTCATTATTAGCAACTGCTATGATTGGAATATTTAATTGTATTGCCTCTGCAATTCCCTTAGACTCGAATTCTGAATCTATAGCAAATATGGCCGCAGGTAGCTTCTTCATAGATAATAGTCCACCAAACTTCTGCTCTAGGTCTGATATCTCCCTGTCTATCATTAGTCGCTCTAACTTTGTGAATTTGTCTAATGAGCCAGACTCCTTGTCTGCAATTAACTTCTCTAATTTGTCTACTCTCTTGCGTATCTCCTTGAAGTTAGTAAGTGTACCACCAATGTAACGACCACATGAGTGTGGCTGATTCTTACTCTCTGCAGCATTACGCATTATATCTCTTGCCTCATTCTTGCCTCCTAAGAATAACACTTGTCCGTCTGCTTTAGTAATCTCTGCTATTGCAACTTTCGCCTCCTCTAGCTTAAGCACTACTAATTCTAGATCAAAAATATCATTCTTGCTCTTCTGTCCGAAAATGTACTTTATAACACTTGGGTGTCTACGACTTCTTGTGTAGCTATAATGAGCCCCAGCCTCAAACATCTCCATTACCTTATCTTTTATATTATCTATTGTTGTCATATGCGCGCTATGCTACCAAATATCATAGTATAGTGCAAGTAATTGTAATATATAGACATTCTTTAAAAAATATGCAAAAACACCTCAGAGGATATCTCGTGAGGTGTTTTTACTGAGCCTAGTCTAAATTAATATAAAGGATATTACATTATTTTTCTATTTCTGCTCTAAGCTTGTTTAGGTAATCTGCTGCTGCAGATTGACCTCCAAGTCCAAATGCTAGTCCAAATGCTATCGCAAATGCTACTACAACACCAGTAAATAGTGTGTAGATAAACGATGCATCAATACCTAGTTGTGAGAATGCCGTAAGAGCACCTATCACCCATATAGACCACTTACTTAATTTGCCTATGAAGCTCGCAGAGTCTACATCAGCTGCCTTAGCTGATCCAGTCACGATACTATTTACAAACTTAGCAATAACTGCTGTTATTATTAGTATAACAGCTGCAAGTACAACTTGTGGTAAGAATATACTTATTGCGTCTTGAATAAAGATTGCTGCCTGACCTAATCCTATAACATTCAATGAGAACATTAAGAATATGATGATAACAAGCCACTTAACGAGTTCTCCCATAAAGCCTGCTGAGTTTAGGTTTACACCTGCTTTCTTCAGGACTTCTTCTGCTCCTGCATATCTAAGAGCGCTATCAAGCTTAACAGCTCTGAATAGATGCTTAACGACGCGCGCCAATACAACACCAACAAGCCAACCAATGGCTAAGAAGAGTATCGCACCAATTACATTTGGTACAAAATTAACAAATGTACGGAACACATCTTGGAAGGCATCTTGTAATATTAATGCCCATGAGTTTATTAACATAATTAGTTTTTAATTTTAAATCCGGATTTATAATTAGTCTGTGATCAACAGACATATGTTCGACCACTATTATTATATCATAGAATTTCAGATGTAATTATAGGTTGAGCCTGTCTAGTAGCTTCTTATGGGGAGAATCGAAGATGTCACACACTAGCTTATCTCTCATATCTAGGCGATATTTGAATTCATTAGTAGAGAATGACGCATAACGCAGACTCTGTCCAAGCTCTGCCTCTGTTGCTCTTATTGCGCTCTCGAGTACCCTGTGCTTGATAGAGTCACCAACTACTAAGATGTCTACTCTTCCCTTGTCATCTTGGAGGAATATACCGGCAGATACAAGGACTTTAATCCTGCCAGCCTTGCGTATTCGCCTTGTCAGCTCTACATCTTGTCCACTACTTACTTGGGTTAATAATGTGCGCAATGATTGCAAATATTCAAAATTCTTATTAAGAGTGACTCCTGGCTTATGTTTAATAACTGTCTTTGTTATTTTTTTTAATTTCTTTACTTCTTCTATCTTGCATTTAGTCTTGCATAAGAAACCTATTTGTTCTAGTAACTTAACCTCCTTCTGCACTGTTGATGTAATAGTCTTTGTTTGGCGGGATATGTCTGAGACTTGCAAACAGTCAGAGCTCTGCACTAAGAATAGGCGCATAATCTTAATGCGTCCAGTAGAGCCAAATAATTTTGCTAACGGGTCTTTCATTGCCATATAAAATAAAGTATATCACAGTAGCTAATATAAAAACACTCTGAGGCATACTGCTCAGAGTGTTTTTATACAATGTCGTTGAATTATTTCAATTCTACTGTTGCTCCAGCCTCCTCTAAGGCCTTCTTCCACTCCTCTGCCTCGTCTTTCTTCACCTCACTCTTGATGCTTGTTGGTGCAGACTCTACTAAGTCTTTAGCCTCTTTAAGTCCAAGTCCTAAGATTGTCTTTATTGCTTTGATAACTGCAATCTTCTTCTCTCCGAAGCTTACTAGATTTACATCAAATGCATCCTTCTCCTCTGCTCCTGCTCCTGCATCTGCTCCTCCTGCCACAGCAACAGCTGCAGCTGACACGCCAAAGCGCTCCTCAATTGCCTTTACAAGACCATTAAGCTCAAGAACAGTCATGTTCTCAACCTTTTCTATCATCTCCTTGTATTCAGCTGGTATCTCAGCTGGAGCCTCTTCTTTAGTCTCCTCAACCTTCACCTCCTCCTTCACTTCTGCCTCAGCAGTTGTGTCTTTTGTCTTATCTTCTGTCATAATAATTAATTTATATTTTAGTAATTAGTTTGTAGTAAAATGCTATGCATTTTTAGACTCTGCCACTTGTCCAAGTACTATCGCAAGACCCTGGATAGGACTATTGATAACATTAGCAAACATACCGCGCAGTACATCTAGTGGTGGTATTGTCGCTATCTCTTGCATCTTGACAGCATTCATCATACCTCCCTCATAGATACCTCCTACGATAGCAAGGCTTCCGTTATATTGCTTTACGAAGTTGTGTACTCCTCTCGCCGGAGCGGTGGGATCATCCTTACCATATGCTACAGATATCTCTCCGACAAGCTCTGGTATATCACCAGATATGTTGGCTAGCTCAGCTGCCTTGCGCATTAGAGTCTTCTTCGCTACGAAGTAATCGACACCATCTTCCTCTAGAGTGTGTCTCATCTTTGTCTCATTACCTACAGGCAGTCCTTTAAAGTGGATGAACACTGTAGACGCAGAATCTTTAAAGATGCCTGTAAGCTTCTCTAGAATCTCTGCTTTTTGTTCTTTTGTTTTTGCCATACAATAAATTTGTATTGATTTGATAAAAATTGGAGCTTATCCTCGTAAATATACGAGAGAGTCCGACCTCGGCAAGTCTGATATGCAGTATTACTACTAACACAGCTCACTGTCTCAAGCCCAATCTACTACATCCTAGCTTATTTTTATTTATAGTCAACTAAAACTCCTGCTTGGGTCGGTAGCTGAGGGCTTCTAGTATAGATACCTTAGTGTTACTTCTTCCATGCAGATGCAAAGTGTGCTGTCTTATCACTAGTCTTTAGGTATTCAGATGCGATGATGTTTCGAGCGTCTTCAAAGTTCGTATCACCACCAATCTTAGTCAACGCAGAGAGATTTATGTTTCGAGCCCATTCAAAGTCCGCATACCCACCAATCTCAGTCAACGCAGAGAGGTTTATGTTTTGAGCTTCTCCAAAGTACGCATCCCCACCAATCTTAGTCAACGCAGAGAGGTTTATGTCTTGAGCTTTCCAAAAGTTTGCATTCCCAGTAATCACCTCCACAGCACTTAAATCATCACCTTCTTGGTGGGTGTAGTTACCAAGAATAATCTTAGTATCTTTGGTAATTGGTGGTCGTTCAATATCGGATTCTCTGGGTGGCATTAATACAATATCTTTCTTTTTCCACACTTCACCATTGGCACCGTTAAGCGTCCACGATGCTTTGAGGAGCTTTTGGATAATCTTCTGCCAAGAGGGTGACGGATTATTAAATTCTTTTGTAATAACACTAAGGGCTGAATCTCTTACAGATGTATCAATACCATACCCAACACCTTTTAAGGCATTACCTAAAAGATACTTTAGTTGTTCTTGTTGTTCTTTAGTAGGACTGTCTTGCAGGAGTGACCCAAGTAGGCTCTTAATGCTTTTCTCAAGTTCTTCACCTTCTTTTGGTGCATAACTCCCATCAGATTGTAGTTCTCCTAATGTATTTTCTAAATCATGCCACGGCTTGAGTCCTTGTAGCTCAAGTATGTATTTTTGTGTATCTGCTACACCTTCTTCTTTCATCTCTCTTAGTCTCTGTATGGTTAAGTCAACGGTACCCCGCGACATATTCTGACCTTTAAGATTGCCTCTGACCTCAACTACTTGCTCATTGCCGTTGCTATCTTTGATTGTCCTAATTGCAGAGTATGCTGAGGTGTGCTCACCGTCAAAGTCTACACCACTCTTGGTTTTACCGTGTAGTATATGCATCGTATTACCCTTTTGAGTGTACACAGTCTCATGTCCTCTACCTGTACACCATCCTGCAGTGGTTTGACTTGAGTGAGCTTTGAGTATCTGTACATATCTGTTGTACTCTTGTGTATCTGCATCATTAACACCATACCAATACCCACTTTTAGGCTCTACAGGAGTTTGAGGTATACCTTCAGAGAGATTTTCAAGTCTTTCTTGCAATGCATGGCTATATATCTCTTGGAAGGCTTTGGTAGCAGCACCCCTTAGTTCTTCAGATACTTTATACAATGGAGGATTGTCTTGCTCATAAAACACTATTGCATTTGAAAACGCCATAGGGTCATATTGAGCAAATAGGGCTTGGTTATTGGCATTTCGTTTTGTGAAGTTGTATGAGGATTCTTCTTCTGTTCCAATACCGTTTACCTTAGTGTATCCATGGAAGATGATTGTGTATATTGCATGTTTGAGCACCCTCAGCTCTAACTCTTGCGTATCTGCATCATTGTATTCTTCTAGAAGTTGTTCTATGAGGCTACCAAGCTCACTGTGTATACCATCGTAGTTGTCTGAAAGTTTAAATTTCTCCCAAGCTTCTTTATTATTAAAAAGCATTCTTAGGTAGAAGTTGATGAGTCTTTCGGGATTGTGCCTTAGGGAGGTTTCGGTACCTTCTTTCTTTGTGATGAATGCATCTAGTTGTTCTGGTATGGTGAAGAGTCTTCTTCGGTGGTCTACATTATTTTTTTGTTGTTGGAATGATTCTGGCATGTTAGTTTACATTGATAGTATATATTATATCATAATGAACTATGTATGGTATTAAAACTCCTGCTTGGGTCTGTAGCTGAGGGCTTCTAGTATAGATACCTTAGTGTTACTTCTTCCATGCAGATGCAAAGTGTGCTGTCTTATCACTAGTCTTTAGGTATTCAGATGCGATGATGTTTCGAGCGTCTTCAAAGTTCGTATCACCACCAATCTTAGTCAACGCAGAGAGATTTATGTTTCGAGCCCATTCAAAGTCCGCATACCCACCAATCTCAGTCAACGCAGAGAGGTTTATGTTTTGAGCTTCTCCAAAGTACGCATCCCCACCAATCTTAGTCAACGCAGAGAGGTTTATGTCTTGAGCTTTCCAAAAGTTTGCATTCCCAGTAATCACCTCCACAGCACTTAAATCATCACCTTCTTGGTGGGTGTAGTTACCAAGAATAATCTTAGTATCTTTGGTAATTGGTGGTCGTTCAATATCGGATTCTCTGGGTGGCATTAATACAATATCTTTCTTTTTCCACACTTCACCATTGGCACCGTTAAGCGTCCACGATGCTTTGAGGAGCTTTTGGATAATCTTCTGCCAAGAGGGTGACGGATTATTAAATTCTTTTGTAATAACACTAAGGGCTGAATCTCTTACAGATGTATCAATACCATACCCAACACCTTTTAAGGCATTACCTAAAAGATACTTTAGTTGTTCTTGTTGTTCTTTAGTAGGACTGTCTTGCAGGAGTGACCCAAGTAGGCTCTTAATGCTTTTCTCAAGTTCTTCACCTTCTTTTGGTGCATAACTCCCATCAGATTGTAGTTCTCCTAATGTATTTTCTAAATCATGCCACGGCTTGAGTCCTTGTAGCTCAAGTATGTATTTTTGTGTATCTGCTACACCTTCTTCTTTCATCTCTCTTAGTCTCTGTATGGTTAAGTCAACGGTACCCCGCGACATATTCTGACCTTTAAGATTGCCTCTGACCTCAACTACTTGCTCATTGCCGTTGCTATCTTTGATTGTCCTAATTGCAGAGTATGCTGAGGTGTGCTCACCGTCAAAGTCTACACCACTCTTGGTTTTACCGTGTAGTATATGCATCGTATTACCCTTTTGAGTGTACACAGTCTCATGTCCTCTACCTGTACACCATCCTGCAGTGGTTTGACTTGAGTGAGCTTTGAGTATCTGTACATATCTGTTGTACTCTTGTGTATCTGCATCATTAACACCATACCAATACCCACTTTTAGGCTCTACAGGAGTTTGAGGTATACCTTCAGAGAGATTTTCAAGTCTTTCTTGCAATGCATGGCTATATATCTCTTGGAAGGCTTTGGTAGCAGCACCCCTTAGTTCTTCAGATACTTTATACAATGGAGGATTGTCTTGCTCATAAAACACTATTGCATTTGAAAACGCCATAGGGTCATATTGAGCAAATAGGGCTTGGTTATTGGCATTTCGTTTTGTGAAGTTGTATGAGGATTCTTCTTCTGTTCCAATACCGTTTACCTTAGTGTATCCATGGAAGATGATTGTGTATATTGCATGTTTGAGCACCCTCAGCTCTAACTCTTGCGTATCTGCATCATTGTATTCTTCTAGAAGTTGTTCTATGAGGCTACCAAGCTCACTGTGTATACCATCGTAGTTGTCTGAAAGTTTAAATTTCTCCCAAGCTTCTTTATTATTAAAAAGCATTCTTAGGTAGAAGTTGATGAGTCTTTCGGGATTGTGCCTTAGGGAGGTTTCGGTACCTTCTTTCTTTGTGATGAATGCATCTAGTTGTTCTGGTATGGTGAAGAGTCTTCTTCGGTGGTCTACATTATTTTTTTGTTGTTGGAATGATTCTGGCATGTTAGTTTTTTATAAGAGAGATTATTGACTGTGTTGCATGGCCTCTAGCACGGTGTTAGTGGACGGATCTTTTAATAGTTTTGTGAGTACTGTTATTGGGCAGTGTGTTAGTATCTCTCTTAATAAGAGTATTTTTGTGTATAGTGGCATAACACTACCTGCATGATACTCTCCTTGTTTGTTATAGTGATCCCCTAATTTACTTTTTAGGAAATCTTCTATGAGTGCCTTATCACTCTCAAACATCTTGTCTAAAGAGTTAAGCACGGATGCTGAAATTGCAGGACCTGTTATAGAGGCGACCAAGTCTGTAGCATGTGATTGAGTAAAGAGTTCGAATGCTTGTCTATCCGTTTCTGAAAGAGTACCTTCCGGAGGTGTGGCTGCACCAAGGAATAGATACATGAGTAAAGACAGCTCAGCTTCATATATGAAGGATAATGGGGTTTTGCCGGAAACCACTACTATTACCTCTTCTCTTCTTACTTTAACTTTGGACGTTGCTAGTGCATTTGCGGACAGTGAGTTACTATTACTAATTTGCTGCTTTAATATATTGCTAAGTTGTGGGTCTGTGGCATAAAGCATATGTAGCAATCGAGTGCTGTACATTAACCCCCTGTCTTTTCTACTTATCTCTTGCCAAGAATCTTCAAAGCCGTTGGGTGAGTTAAATTCTTGAGTTCTTAGAGTATTTAATGGGATACCTTGTATGAAGAATGAGCTGTATATGTGCCTGAAATAAATCTCTGACATATTTATAGTAGATATCTCTGGTAAATCTCTTTCTGATTTTTTAGGGGCAGAAGTGCCTTGTTCTTTTGTTGTACTTGGCTTTAACACAGTCCTGACTTCGTCTAGATTAAATCCATATTTACTAGCAATCTGAGAAAATGCTACATCCGCAAGTTCTGGGAAATCGTCAGGAATGGCAACTTTGGCTTCAAGCAAGTATGCTAAATTTGCATGTGCCGTTTCAGTTAATATATACGGGTTATCTTCTTTTGTAATTTCTTTTAAAGCGTTTATAATATTTGCAAATATTTGCGATGTATTTTTAGATAATAATTCACTTATTGTTGAAGGCATCTGAGAATAATGATCAGAGTCCGGTAATTGTGTTGAAATTAATGTAGCGAGCAAATCTTTTATGGTCTGCAATTCTATATCTGATAATCTATTATCCGCTGGTATATTGAAATGATCATTTATTTTCATAATCCATAATTAGTTTCTTGTAGGTTCAACTGCAGGTTTGTGTGGAGGCTTTGGTAAGGGATTACCTGGCACAGGTTCTCTTTCTGGTTTTGCTGGTTGTTGGGGTGTTGTATCCGGTTTAGGTATAGTCGGTGTTTCTATTGAGTTTAAGTACCAAATCATATCTATATTATACAATATAAAATGTGTGTGTACAATAAAATGTGTGTGGTATCAAAACTCCTGCTTGGGTCGGTAGCTGAGAGCCTCTAGTATATGGTCTTGTGTTATGTCTGCCTCTCCACCTAGGTCGGCTATTGTTCGAGCTAGCTTGATGACTCTGTGATAGGCTCTAGGGCTTAGGCCTTGCTTCTTAGCGCTGAGATTGAGGATTTGTTCGGCTTCTTTACTTAATCTTGCATATTTCGATATGTCTTTATTGTTCATTCTTGCATTTTGCTTACCTCGTGGACCCTGCCCTTCTCTAGCTATCCGCACCTTGTCCTTTGCTTCTTCAGTCTCTCTTGTGTCATCTGAGTCCTTAGTCTTACATAGCTTCTCATGAGCTACTTGCCCTACCTCTATCCACATATCTATTCTGTCCATTATTGGACCACTTATCTTCTGCTTATATCTTGATATCTCATGCATACTACACCTGCACTTACTAGAGCCGAGATAGCCACATGGGCAAGGGTTTAATGCAGCAATAAGTATGAATTGTGAAGGGAACTCTGCAGAACCCTTGGCTCTACTAATGGTTACTACGCCGTCCTCTAGCGGTTGGCGTAATGCATTGATTACTCTCTTATCAAACTCTGGGAACTCGTCCATAAAGAGCACTCCCCTGTGAGCAAGTGTCACCTCGCCAGGCTTGGGATATGTGCCACCTCCTACAAGAGAGACATAGCTTGCAGTGTGGTGAGGTGCTCGTATTGGCGGATTTGTAATTAATGTCTCAGTGAGCGAGCCAGAGATAGAGTGTATGCTCGTTACCTCGAGAGCCTCGTCAAAGCTAAGTGGTGGTAATATGCCAGCAAATGCTTTAGCAAGCATTGTCTTACCTGTGCCGGGCGGCCCATAAAGTGCGATGTTGTGCCCTCCAGCAGCAGCTATTATGAGACCTCTCTTGGCAGACTCTTGCTCTACTATATCCTCAAAGGTTATTAGGGTAGAGACTTGTTTATTGACCATCTCAGTTTTCTTTTGCGGGGCTATATAGTGCAGTTCAATTGGTGAGTCTATTGTATTTATATGGTCTATAACCTCTCTTAATGTAGACACTCCATATACGACTATATCATCTACTAATGCCGCTTCTTGGGCATTATCTATTGGCACAAATATCTCTTTAAATCCTGCATCCTTAGCAGCTAATGTAAGGGCAAGAGTTCCTGATATGCTCCGCACAGCTCCATCAAGTGCAAGCTCTCCAAGGAATATGCGCAGAGACGAGTCAAACTCTATCTCTTGCGCGGCGAGTAAGTATGCTAAGGCTATTGGTAAGTCAAATTGTGGACCCTCCTTGCGCAAGCTTGCTGGAGCTAGGGAGATTACTACCTTCTTATTATTCTGCTTCGGTGGCTTGTAGCCAGTGTTCTTTATTGCGGCACTTACTCTGTCTCTTGCCTCATCCACTGCCTTGTCTGCCAAGCCTACTACATTAAATGAGTGTAAGCCTTTAGAAAGGTCCACCTCTACATTGATAATAAAGGCATTAAGTAGGTTCGTCTGGGCGCTATATACTCTGGCAAAGCTTGTTGCCATAATAGATTAAATGCAAGACATACAGGTACTTGCAGCTGGATTTGCATCTAAGCGTGCCGGCTCTATTGCCTCATTACACTTAATGCATATGCCATATGTACCGTCTTCTATTCTCTTAAGTGCGTCTTTTACATTCTTTAATCGTACCTCTAACTCGTCTACCACCGCCCCATTGATGTTCTGTTCTGCATCTGCGTCGGCAAGATTATTTAGATCAGCGGTATTCATCTCACTGGCATTGGCACTAGCAGACCAATCTGATGGATTAGCAGGATTAAGGTAGCCAAGGTCTGTGAGCTCTAGCTCTAGACGAGCCTCTTCTTGAATTAGTTTTGCTTGATGCCTTTCTATATTCATA
>CAZGTE010000011.1:0-13669 GCA_964528515.1 uncultured Candidatus Saccharibacteria bacterium | reverse complement strand
TTACAAGAAGGAGAAGTAGTCAAAGATAATATAGGTAATGTGGAAGATGACTATGCTGTGTATAAAGAGAGTCTCTCGAATGTAATACTTAATGGGTATGATACTAGGAGGCCTCTTGGTAAGCAGGCAATAAGTATAGATATAACAGTGATTAAATATATGATTATACCAGAGCTGTGGAGTGCTATTGGGAGTGTTATTGAAAGAATATTCAATAGAGAGATAATATATATACATAAATCAGAGATTGTAGAGCTTGACGATAATAAATTATATGAAGAGATATACACAGTTGATGAGTTGCAAGCTATAGCTAATGATATATTATAAGAAGATATGAATAACTTAAGAGACAAGAGACCGTCAATAAGAGACTTACAAATAGACAGGACTAATAGAGGTGGCACTGAACCCAAGAAGCGTAGGATGCCTAATGATAGAGCAGGTGAAGATGGAAAACAAAGAAGACGCAGGCCACATAAGAGGGGATTCAGTCTGGGGTGGTCATTATTTGCTGTCGTATTACTCATTACAGCATCTATAATCTCACTACCTGTTGTATTCTCAGATACTACTATTAATATTAAGCCTGTAATTACTAAAGCGACCTTTACTGATGCTGTATTTAATGCATTCTTGAATAATGCAGACATAGACGAGATGCAAGAGAGTCCTAGACTCCTTACATACTCAGTAGTAGAATGGGACATTAATGATGTAGAGATAGTAGAGCCGACAGGACGAGAGGATGTTAAGAAGAAGGCCTCAGGAATAATAACTATACACAATAATCATACAACAAGTAGACAGAGATTGATTAAGAATACTCGCTTCGAAACTGAGGACGGACGAGTGTACAGAGTTAGAGAATCCGTAATGGTCCCAGGTAAGACTGGTAATACTCCAGGCACGCTAGATGTTCGAGTATATGCAGATGAGGCAGGAGATAGTTATAATGTAGAGAGTGGTAATCTAACATTACCAGGACTTAGGAGTTTGTCAGATATGTATATAAATATATATGCCAAGATTAAGACTCCTATTAGTGGAGGATTTATAGGTGAGAGAGCAATAGTGAGTGATCAGAGCAAGAGTATTGCCACTAAGACATTAAGAGGCAGAATAAAAGAGAATGTAATGAGCGAGGTAATAAGTAGGATCCCAGAGGATACAGTCTACTTCAGCACTGGTGTGCATATAGACTATGAAGACATTAAGGAAAGTGAAGTAAATGGAAAGGTTGAGATAAAACAAAGTGCTAAGGTGCGAGTATTTGTATTTAATAAAGTTGAATTAGCTAAGACTTTTTCGGTAGGTGTTGTTGGTAATCCAAGTAGTGGATATCCTACAATTCAAGATATAAATAAATTATCAATAAATATAGATGTAAAAGATTCTGATGATGAGATTGATTCTCAGAGTGTAGAATTAATTGTAAATGGTCATGCCGACTTCATATGGAACTTTAATCAAGATTATTTAATAAGAGACTTAGCTGGTAAACAGAGAGAGGCATTACGAACTGTGCTTGCTGGATATCCAACAATAGCTGAGGCGAAAGCAATTATACGCCCATTCTGGAGGGGAACATTCCCTAATAATCCAAATGACTTTACTATAAAGATACTTGATGTAGAGTAATTAAGTGATTGATAATAAAACCAAAAATAATAAGAAAATTAAGGTCTATGTAGCTGTAAGTGGTGGGGTGGACAGCTCCGTAGCCCTTAGCCTTCTCAAGGAGCAGGACTATGATGTTACCGGAGTATACTTCAAGACGTATAAACCTAGTGGTAATAGTGAGTATTGCAGGGAAGAGGGAACAGATGCACAAGAGGTATGCCGGCAACTAGGAGTATCATTTAAGGTATTTAATCTTGAAGATGAATATAGACAAAAGGTATTTGATTACATGATAAGGGAATATGATTCTGGGCGTACTCCTAATCCAGATATTATGTGTAATAAAGAAATTAAGTTTGGAGTTTTTGCTCAGATGGCTTTCCTTGATGGGGCTGACTATATTGCCACAGGGCATTATGCACGAGTACAACAGCGAGGTTCAACCTCACTGTTGCTAAGTGCTGTGGATGAGAATAAGGATCAGAGCTACTTCCTGTCTCAAGTGTCTCAAGAGGTGCTTAGTAAGACACTATTTCCTATAGGAGAATATAAGAAAAGCGAGGTAAGAGAGATGGCAAGAGATAGAGGCTTGCATACAGCATACAAGAGGGATTCTCAGGGCATATGCTTTATCGGACAAGAGATAAATGTGAAAGAGTTTTTAAAGAAATATATTAAAGAAGACATTGGAAATGTATTTAACCTAGGGGGTGATATCATAGGTATACATACAGGGAGTAAGTTATTAACCATTGGAGAGAGACATGGATTTACTATCTTGCCTGAGTATCAGAGCTCAGATATGCCTAGATTATTCGTAATAGATAGAGATACTAATGCAAATATAATAGTAGTTGGTACAATAGATGAACTAGAACATCAACAGCAAAGTCGGGCTTTGCTGTTGATAGGAGATGTGAATTGGATTAATGTGATACCAGAGCCGGGGAAAGAGTATAAGTGTCGTATACGGCACAGAGGAAAATTTGCTAATTGTACTATTTCTCAGAGAGCTCATCTTACAAATTGGGATGTGGAGTTCAGAGAGGGTGAGATTCCATATGCGCCAGCTTCTGGGCAATACTTGGCAGTGTACGATGATAATGTCTGCTTAGGAGGTGGAGTAATAATATAATAATAAATGTGGAAATGTATTTAGTAACTATGGCAATTGTGTAGTATCATTATATTAATAAAAAATATAAAATAATATGTCAGCAATCTTAATAAAAAAAGCAAGTGGAGAGAATGAACCATTTGATGTGGATAAGCTCAAGCGCTCACTCAAGCGCTCAGGATCTAATAACAAAATAGTAGAGAAGGTTGTGAGTCATGTTCAAGGTATATTAAAGGACGGTATGACAACTCAAGATATATACAAAGACGCATTTGAATTATTGCGCAAATATGAAAATGACCATCCTGAGGTTGCCGCTCGATACTCAATCAAGAGAGCTATACTTGAGCTTGGTCCTAGCGGATTCCCATTTGAGCAATTCGTAGCTGGGGTTATGCGTGCTCATGGTGCTACGAATGTAGAGACTGGAGTGGTGGTGCAGGGTAAGTGCGTATCCCATGAGGTGGATGTAGTTGGAGATGCACATGGTAAGCACTTTGGCATAGAGGTTAAATTCCATAATTCTCTAGGAACTAAGACAGATATGAAGGTTGCATTATATATAAAGGCTAGATTTGATGACCTAGCCCTTGCAAAAGGGAGTAATAAGATAACACAAGGATGGCTAGTAACTAATACACGATTCACTCGTAGTGTAATTCGTTATATCACTTGTACAGGCTCACTCAAGCTACTGGGCTGGGACTACCCACACAATAGAGGTCTAGAAGTCTTAATAGAGGAGGCGCATTTACATCCTATTACAATGCTTACAACTCTGACCAATAGGGAGAAACGAAATTTATTAGATATGGATAAGGTATTATGTAGAGATATTCAAGGCAAGAGAGATCTCCTACTAGACGCTGGAATTAAGAGCACTAAGATAGAGGAGGTGTTGACACAGATAGATGCACTATGTAATTCATAGTGTATAATAAAATTATTAATTAAAATAATATAAATATGAAAATAAAAGAAATAGTAACATTTGTAGCAGGATTTGTAGTGGGAGTAGTTGTGCTATATGGTTTGGGGCAATTATTATCTAATAATCAAGATAATCAGTGTAGTATAAAAAACTTTATTAAAAACATAGGGCAATTTGACCTTGATACAACCGCAGAAATAAAAGTCGTAGATGATACGATTAAAGAAGAGGTATCAACTGCCGTAGATGTAAGTACAGATATAATAAGTACAGATATGATAAGTGTAGATACTCAGACAGCAGGTAATACTGTCTTAGTAAGAAAAGTTAATCTTCAAGCAGGAGAAAAGGGTGGCTGGATAGCAGTGCATGAGATTAGTGATGGGGTAGTAGTAAATGCATTAGGAGCAGCTCGCAGAGAATCTGGAGAGTATGTTGACACTGTGGTATATTTGTTGCGTAATACAATTAAAGGAGGTACATATGCAATTGTTCTATATAGTGATGATGGAGATAAGCAATTCAATATGAAGACAGATACACCACTTACTGACGATAATGGTAAGTATATTATGAGCATATTTGTGACTCAGTAAAATTATAAGTTTAGGTTTTATTAAATTAGTAAGTAAATAAGTTATGGAATTAATATTCACAATAATCAAGATGGTGATAATAGCAATGGTAATAACTTTACCATTATCGGTACTCTTAGTACGCAGGTGGCTACATGGTAGTGTAATGGTGCCAAATTCAGGTATAATTTTTGCAGCAGCATTCTTGCCTGTTGCATACTTAATGTCTGCAATTTTCGCAGTAGATAAGAGTACTGCCTTACTAGGATTTGAATTTAATGTAGACTCTCTTATAGTTGTGCTACTAGGCTTCTTAGCTATGATGCTTACAGTACTACTTAGTGTGCGTAAGGGTACTGCAGATAAGATAAAATCCGTAATTACATACCTCTCTGGGATAATAGTTGTTGTATTTATGCTACACATTCTATTTAGTGCATTCTCTATAGAGTCATTGTCTTGGATATCGGCACTCATTCCAGTTGGTTCATGGTTAGACATTTCTGCCATTGTTGGATTACTAATTATATTTTTACTGACAAATAATAAAGGTATTGACAAGAAGAAGGGTCTCGGTAAACATAAATATGGAATATTAGCAGTAACATTAATGCTTATACTTGGAGTATTTGCAAATATAAAACTTGTATTTATATTACTAGCCCTTATCTCAATAATAATACTTGTACAAGTGTTATATAAAAATAAAGATTCACTCAAGTCAGTAATTAAAAGCTGTGCAGTTATACTCCCAGCAGTGGTACTTGTATTCTCTGTATTCTTCGTAGTAGATAATATGTTATTAAATGCTAAAGTCAGCAATACACTACAGGTATGGAGTAATGTATCATTTATAGATGTGCGCCCAAATTGGAAGGGAACACTTGATGTAGCAAGGGGTACAGTAAGTGATGGAAATGTTGCTACCAAACTGTTCGGACCTGGACCTGGATCATTTAGTGATCAATGGCGTGTACACAAGCCAGCTGGAGTAAATATGACTCAGTTCTGGAGTACCAACTTCAGCAGTGCAATTGGATTTATACCGACAAGTATAATAACTGGAGGAGTTGTAGTATTTGCTGCCTGGGCACTATTCCTACTTGTTATGTTATTAAGTATAGTCCGTAATAGAAATTCCCTATTAGGGTTACCTCTATTATTTATGTGGATATTTGCAATATTTAATCCTGTAAGTATCTTAATTCTTATAATCTCATTCGTATTAACAGGTCTATTTGTAGCAGAGTTAGCAAGAACAAGAAATATAAGAATGGTCAACTATAAATTACGCGGAGAGGGAGCTAATAAAATCCTCACATTTGTAGTATTACCATCCCTGTTGATTCTTAGTATAAGTGCACTGGTAATAGTAGGGCATAGAAGCCTGGTAAATACCCACATGATTAAGGCATCAAATGCGATGATAGATGGTAATATGAATAAGGCTGCACAAATCCTAAATAAGACTAAGAGATTTGCAAATACCTCAATGGTTGAACAGGCATATACAAGAATTGCTATAGAAAAATTGGCCACACTATTACAGGAGAGTGGTGTAGAAGGTGCCGAAGTAGATCAAGAGTTACTACGGTCAGCATTATCAAATGTATTATCTCATGCTAGTAGAGCCATAGAGCTTGATATTAAAAACCCTGTGAATTACATAGCCCTTGGTAATATTAGCGAACAACTAATGAGTATTGGTATAGAGGGAGCAGTAGAGAGTGCACTAGCAGCGTATAGACAAGCTGCTGTATTAGATCCACACAATCCATCTATACCATTTGTTATAGCGAGAGTTTATGGCTCTCTAGAGAATAAGGAGCAGGCTCTATCCTATCTTGAAGCCTCTATACAATTAAAGCCTAACTTCGAGCCAGCCCTATACAAGTATGGAGTATTAAAGTTAATGGACGGTGATACTAATGCGGCAATACAAGCACTAGGATTAGTAATACAGATTAATCAGAATAATGCAAATGCCCTATACTATCTTTCATTAGCTCTGGCGCAAGAAAATCGTATAGAAGAGTCGATTATTGTGATGCAAAGAGTGTCTATATTAAATCCAGATAATCAAGATGTTAAAAATATATTAGAAGCTCTAGTTCAGCAGCTAAATCCTACTCAAGTAGAGGAAGTATCTGAGACAGAACAAACAGAACAGACAGATACAGTTGAGTAAATAGAAATACTGGAAAAAACTGAATAAAACAGCTATACTGCGCTCTAATGATTCAAAAACTAAGGGCGACCTTCACTAAAATGAATAAAGAAGTGCGCGGTATACATGATGCTGCGTATCTGCTTGCTGGATTTGCTCTACTGTCTACAGTCCTGGCTCTAATTAGAGATAAATTGCTCGCGCATAGCTTTGGTGCCGGTATCGAGCTTGATATATATTATGCAGCATTTCGTATACCCGACTTCGTATATATTATTGTTGCCTCTATGGTATCTGTATTTATACTAATACCATTCTTATCTAATAAAGATTCTGATAAAGAGAGGCAGAGCTTCATACACACACTACTATTTGTATTCGGATTCTTGCTTGTGTCAGTCAGTGCCATTGTGTACATACTCACTCCTTTAATAGTAGAGAATCTCTTCTCAGAGATGGTAATGAGAGGTCATGGTGAATCATTGATAATGTTGGTGCGTATATTATTACTACAACCAATAGTACTAGGACTATCTAGTATATTATCAAGCGTAATTCAATATTATGGTAGGTACTTTGTCTATGCTATTGCCCCACTTGTATATAATATTGGTATAATAATTGGTATTATTTGGTTAGTGCCAAGGTTCGGCATTACTGGACTTGGATACGGTGTTATTCTAGGAGCGTTGATGCACCTACTTATACAGATCCCTAGCTTCTACTCCTTAGGTTTCGGAAAGAGGATGAAGATAGGTATGATTAAAGAGGCAATAAGAGTTATGGTAGTAGCATTACCACGCACGATAGCCCTATCTGCTAATCAGGTGGCATTTTTGGTATTAGTAATAATGGCAGGTACTATGAGTGAGGGATCTATAGCTATATTTATTCTTGCATTTAATTTGCAAGCGGCGCCACTATCTATCATTGGAGTTAGTTATTCTACTGCAGCATTTCCTACCCTGTCTAGATTATTTGCAGACAATAATATTAAAAAGTTCCTAAGTCAGATAAATACAGCAGCTCGACATATAATCTTCTGGTCCTTACCCATCATTGCTCTGGTTGTAGTATTGCGCGCTCAGATAGTCAGAGTTATATATGGGTCAGGAGCATTTGACTGGACTGATACTAGACTTACTGCAGCAGCACTTGCATTATTTGTATTTAGTCTTGCAGCTCAAGGTCTCGTATTGTTATTTATACGAGGGTATTATGCTGCAGGGCGTATTGTTAAACCCCAAATACTAAGTGTATTATCTGCTGTGATGACTATTGTATTTTCTATGTTACTTATGCACTTTTATACAACAAATGAATATTGGCGTAATTTTTTAGGATCAGCAATGCGTACATTAGATGTTGGCAATACTGCTGTGCTGATGTTGCCACTGGCATATAGTATATCAAGTATTATTACTGCCATATTATTTATTATAATATTTACATACGACTTTAAAGACAATAATAGAGAATTACGCAAGACTTTCTTAGAGAGTCTTGTTGGTGCATTTGTAATTGGAGGCGTCTCTTATCTTAGTTTACAAGCGATAGCTGAAAGTAATATGGTAACTATTAATACACTACTTGAAATATTTATACAAGGTGCCGTAGCTGGTATTATTGGTATCATTGCTGGAATTGCAACTCTTGTATTTATTGGCAATAAAGAAGTGTATACAGTATGGGCAGTACTCCGTCATAAAGTACGAAAGACAAAAAAGTAATAGCAGAAACAGA
This sequence comes from uncultured Candidatus Saccharibacteria bacterium, assembly GCA_964528515.1. GTDB lineage: Bacteria > Patescibacteriota > Minisyncoccia > Phycocordibacterales > UBA2100 > S139-169. Next base: position 5,513 of record CAZGTE010000011.1, on the reverse strand, counting down.
AATAAACTAATACAACTTAGCCCTTGGAGCGCTAAGTTGTATGTATGGTATACTATAAAGAATATGAGAAAACACAATACATTTTCTGAAGGCGAATATTATCATATATATAACCGAGGAGTAGAAAAACGGGATGTGACTATGGACTGGAAGGACTCAGAGAGATTTTTAGAAAGCTTAAGAGAGTTTAACACCGTGAAGCCTATAGGGAGTATTTATCAACGTAGTTTTGCAGGCAACCAACTTAGCGCTCCAAGGGCTAAGTTGGTTGCGGTTATTGCATATTGTTTTAACCCTAACCATTATCATTTAATACTAACACCACTTGTTGATGGTGGTATTGAAAAATTTATGCAAAAGTTTGGTGCCGGATATACTATGTATTTTAATGAGAAATACAAAAGAACTGGAGTGTTATTTCAAGGTAGGTTTAAGTCATCGCACATAGATTCTAACGAATATTTATTGTATGTTGCTGCATATGTAAACTTAAATGATAAGGTACATCAACTTAGCGCTCCAAGGGCTAAGTTGGTGCGGAGTAGTTGGTTTGAGTATCTTGGGAAGGTTAAGAAAGATAAGGAAATTTGTAATAAGGATATTGTTCTTGAGCAGTTTAAAAACAGTAAAGAGTATGAGGGGTCTGCCAAAGAGTCGCTTGAGTTTATATTAGAGAATAGATATGATGATCCTGGACTTAGTCTAGATCTACTTGCTAAAGAAGAGTATCCAGAGATGTTTGAGAAAGAAAATAAATTAAAAAATAATACTTAACATATTAATAATCAAGTGGGTGGATTGATGTTTGTATCTATGTAATAATATAAATTATGCAGAAAAAGATAATTTTAATAGGAGGCGCTCCAACAACTGGAAAGTCAACGATAGCAAGAAGTCTTTCTAAGAAACTTGAACTACCTTGGATTTCTACAGATCAAATTCGTAGTGTAATGAAAAGTGCAACATCATATAAAGATAATCCAGGACTTTTTGTACCAAGTGGGTATGAGGAAGCAGAGAATTTTTTGAACAATTTTTCAGCACAAGAGATATCTGATATGGAGTTTAATCAGGCGTATTCGGTATGGTCTGGTATTGAAAAAATTATACAAGATAAAAATAACTGGAAGGATGGATGTATTATTGAAGGTGTAAATATAATACCAGAGTTAGTTAATAAAAGCTTTAAAAAAGACAATACTCTTAAATCAATATTTATTATTGATGAAAATGCAGATAGAGCTCGTGAAGTCATATTTAACAGAGGCTTATTTGATGATGCTGATCAGTATTCAGATGGTGTAAAAGAAAAAGAGGTAGACTGGGTAATGATATTTAGCAAGAAATTACGAATAGAGGCTAATAAATACAAATTGCCAATAGTAGAAGTATCAAAAGATAGTGATGATTTACAAAAAGTTCTGGAAATATTGAGTATAATATAATTATGACAAACCTAGATAAAATAAGAAACTTTGCAATTATTGCGCATATTGATCATGGTAAGAGTACTCTCTCAGACAGGATGCTTGAGGTTACTGGCACAGTAGAGCCACGACATATGCAAGATCAGGTACTAGACTCTATGGAGCTAGAGCGTGAGCGAGGTATTACCATCAAGATGCAGCCCGTAAGAATGAAGTGGAAGGGGTACATACTTAACTTAATAGATACTCCTGGACATATAGACTTCGCTTATGAGGTATCGCGCGCTCTCTCTGCTATTGAAGGGGTGGTACTACTTGTAGATGCTACTCAAGGAATAGAGGCACAGACGATGAGCACGCTAGCAGTCGCTAGAGAACTTGGACTTACAATAATACCAGCGCTCTCTAAGGTAGACTCCCCACTAGCTAGAGTGGAGGAGGTAACGATGGAGGTCGCTCTTACTCTAGGTATTGAGGAGGAGGATATATTCTTAGTCTCTGGCAAGACTGGTGAGGGTGTAGAAGACCTACTGAATACTGTAATTAAGAATGTACCAAAGCCTATAACCACTGAGACTGATCCAAGAGCTCTTATATTTGACTTTAAATATTCTGACCATAAGGGAATTGTGCTCTTTGTAAGAGTTATTGATGGAGAGATTAATAAGACAGACTCGCTTAAATTTGGAATCTCGAGAGAGTCATTTAAGGCTAATGAGGTGGGAGTATTTACTCCTCAAGAGACTCCTAGAGACTCTCTGTTTGCAGGAGAGATAGGCTATATAGTCACAGGAATTAAGAAGCCAGGAGTGGTAAATGTGGGAGATACGGTGCTCTCTCCTAAGGGGTCAGTGCCTATGCTTGAGGGTTACTCTGAGCCAGACCCAGTGATATGGGCAAGTGTGTATCCAGAGAGTCAAGATAATCTAGCTAACTTGAGACAATCCCTAGAGAGGCTCCGCCTTATGGACTCATCACTGTCTTATGAAGAGGAAGCTAGTGGTACTCTTGGACGAGGCTTCCGTTGTGGCTTCCTTGGTATGCTTCATATGGAAATTATAACAGAGCGATTGCGTAGAGAGTTTAATCTAGAGTTAATAGTTACAATGCCTACAACAGTATATGAGATTACTAATAAAGACGGTAAGGTTGAGGAGATATACTCCCCAGTAAGATTCCCAGATGATAATCAATATAGAGGCGTGCGAGAGCCATGGGCGAAACTTAGTATATTAGTTCCTAGTGAGCATATAAGTGGAGTCATACAATTGCTACATGAGCATGAGGCAGAAGTTGTAGACACCAATACAATGCCAGACGGACGAACAGAGTTGATAGCTGAGATGGCTCTGCGAGAGATGATGCGTAACTTCTTTGATAAATTGAAGAATGTCTCTAGTGGGTTTGCATCACTTTCGTATAAGCCAATAGGTATGCGTGAGGCAAATGTGACCAGGCTAGATATACTCATAGCAGAGGAGGTGAGCCCTGCATTTACTCGCATAGTCTCTAGAGCGCGCACAAGAGAGGAAGGTGACAAGATGGTAGAAAAATTAGATAAGGTATTACCCAAGCAACAATTCGTACTAAAGATACAAGCAAGAGCAGGAGGTAGTATAATCGCAAGTAGGCGTAAGAGCGCAATGCGTAAAGATGTTACAGCCAAGCTCTATGGTGGAGATGTAAGCCGCAAGAATAAGTTGTTAGATAAACAGAAGAAAGGTAAGAAGGCCGCACTAGCTAGAGGTACGGGCTCTGTCCATATTCCACACAGCACATTTATAAAAGTTTTGCGTAGTGATTAATGTGATATACTGTATCCATTATTATGCAGAAGACTAATATTAATAAAAAAACAATAAAGAATACACTAGACACATCAATGCCATTTTTATTGATGTTTGTGCCTATTGCAATAATCATATTCGTATTAGGGGTATTTGCAGGAGCTAATAAAATAGGATCTAATGTTCTCCCTACGGGACTTAGTGCAATGTTATATGCTGATAAACCAGAGAATATTGATATGTCTCCAGTGTGGAGGGTTTGGCATATACTTGATAATAACTTTGTCTCATCTAAGCAATCTAAGAATACAGATTTAGAAATACTAACAAAAGAAGAGATAAATCAAAATAGAATCTGGGGACTAGCTGCTGGACTAGCCGCAAGTACAGAGGATCCTTATACTGTGTTCCTGCCACCATCGGATGCAGAGATATTCGCAGATGATATTAGTGGCGAGTTTGAGGGAGTTGGTATGGAGATTGGGGTGCGTGACGGACTCCTCACTGTAGTCTCTCCACTTAAGGGTACGCCAGCATTTAAGGCAGGACTTAAAGCAAAAGACAGAATATTAAAAATAGATGGTATAGAGACTAAAGGTATTGGAGTAAGAAATGCAGTAAAAAAGATTAGAGGACCAAAAGGTACAATAGTTAAATTTGAAGTACTTAGAGAGGGGGAGTCAGGCACTATTGATATTGAGGTTACAAGAGATGTGATAGAGATACCAACAATAGAGACTAAGATATTACCGACAGGGGAGTTCGTTATAGAGCTTATGCACTTCAGTGCTAATTCAGCAGAGCTCTTTAGGCAGGCTCTGATAGAATTTTCGAGGACTAGTAGCAACAAACTTATAATAGATCTCCGCGGTAATCCCGGAGGATATCTAGGAGCCTCAGTAAATATGGCAAGCTGGTTCTTACCTAAAGGTGATATGATAGTAACAGAAGATTATGGAAAGAGTGGCAAGAAGACAGAGCATAGGAGTAGAGGTATGGATATATTTGATGAGAACCTTGAATTAGTTATTCTTGTAGATAAAGGCTCTGCATCTGCATCAGAGATACTAGCTGGCTCTCTTAGAGAGCACGGAATTGCAACTCTGATAGGTACTAATACCTTTGGTAAGGGATCTATACAAGAATTAGTAAGTATAACAGAAGATACATACTTAAAGGTCACAGTTGCTCTGTGGCTACTGCCGGGTGGGGTACATATTAGTAATGATGGTATAGAACCAGATATAAAAGTTGACTTAAAAAAGTTATTAGAAGACAGTGATAGAGACAAATTTAACGAAGACGAAGACCCTATACTAGAGCGGGCAGTACAATACTTCAAAACTGGAGAGTAATAACTCTTAGGGCAAGAACTGCTTAACCCAACTACTAATTTTCTTAATTACTTTTTTAATACTATTAAATGTAGTGTCATGAGTGTCGTTATTTGCTCCCCATATACATAAGCCATAGGCAACTGTAAATTCTGGATTACCTGCAATATGTTTATCTTTGGCATATACAATTTTTGTAGGTAGTTTAAGAGCTTTCTTAGCAATATCCTCTATAGAGGCAAGTCTTGCTCCTCCGCCAGTGATAAGGACACCTGAGGGCAGTATTGTATTGTTATCAAGCTCTTTAATTATAGATTTGATTTCAGTAAATAATTCATTAAGACTCTTAGATATTATTTTATCGATTGATGCTTGAGTATACTTAGCGCCTATTAGGGAGCCTTTTTTAATCCTCTCTGCCTCACTTGGGGACACCTTTAATCCTACAGCTATTGCATTGGTGATGTCATTAGATCCTATTGGCAATACTCTAAGTGTTATTGGAGTATTATTTTCAAAAATTATTACATCAGTGCTCTCTGACCCTATATCTAGTAGTATACACCCTTGCATCTTCTGTGGTGTAGACACGCTGGCGAAGCTCGCTGCCAGAGGGCCCGCAGTTACATCTACAACCTCCACTCCAGCGTCCTCTACAGCTGATACGAAGTCATCTATATGACTCTCTAGAGCGTGTACCAGCATTACAGTGCTGTCTAATTTAGATCCCTGCATTCCTACTGGATTACACAATGCTTCTTCACCATCTACGAAGTTTCTAATTGGTATATCATGGATTACCTTTTTATTTATTAACTTATCTTTAGACTTTTGTGAGGCATCGTCTATTGATTTTTCAAAGTCTTGCTCATATATAGTACTGTCGCTGTGACGAATATATGCTGTTCCATTTGCAGTCATACCAGATAGACTAATACCTCCTATTGATAAAAAAGCACGGTTTG
>CAZGTE010000010.1:0-13899 GCA_964528515.1 uncultured Candidatus Saccharibacteria bacterium | reverse complement strand
TAAAAGTAGTTGGTAGTTTAGAGGTTATGGTTTATAATTGTAAGTAATGTTAGTATTAGATATAGAAGCATCAGGACTTGGATATGATACTCACTCTATAGTGAGTCTTGGTGCATTAGACTTAGATAATCCAACTAATCAATTTTATGCTGAATGTAAGGTGTGGGATGGGGCAGAGATATCTGATGAAGGCCTGGCTGTAAACGGCTTTAGTAGAGATGAGGTTACAGACGAGAGCAAGATGACAGAGGCCGAGCTTATGCGCAACTTCATAGATTGGAGTAAACAAGTTATTAAAAACAAGACTCTGGCAGGGCAGAATGTATCATTTGATAGAGACTATCTGCAAGCGGCCTGCAAGAGGGCTGGTATGGAGAATACATTTGCTCATCGTACTATAGATACCCACACTCTTGCTTGGATGCACCAAGTCAAGAGTGGATTACAGCCACCTGTAGACAAAGAGCATAAGCGTAGCTCCCTCAATCTAGACGCCGTACTTAATTACTGTGGTATACCGCACGAGCCTAAGCCACATAACGCACTTACAGGTGCACTTTGCCACGCAGAGTGTGTTAGTCGACTATTATATAATAAGAAGCTATTGCCAGAATTTGAACAATTTGACATACCGTGGAAAGAACAAAATGAGTAAGTTAGACTTTAAACACAGAGATGCAACAAAAAATGGTATAGACATTGCTAAGGGTAGGGTAGACGATCTTGATAAAGAGGTTATAAAATTTGCCCTTAATTACAAAGGAAAGAAGGTGGTAGTAGACATAGGCAGTGGAGAGAGTAGACTCTCAGCTATATTAGCGATACTCGGATGGAATGTGTGGATGTATGATATTGAAAATAATGATAAATATTGTGCGACACTAGAGAGGGTGGTAGGAGAGGGGAAGGTGCATTGCATACAAAAGGACATTAGAGAGATTGGGCATAAAGACTTACCAGAAGATATTGTAATAGTTATTAGTCAGCGAACTTTGCATCATATAGAGAATATTGAAGCAAAGAATATTCTGCAAAAAATCTATTCCAAAATGATCCCCGGAGGTAAAATGTTTATATCAATATCAGGAATAGATAGTAAGCTCGCTCTTGGATATCAGTGTACAGAATCCTCTGTTGAGAGTAGATTTTGCGGAGTAGGTGATGTAGGTAAGAGTGTGTACAGTATAGAAGGTAATGTATGCCTGTATAAGCAGCAGGAGGTAGTAGACATGATAGAAGAGATAGGACTTACTACAGATATAATATATAAATCTACCTTTGGCAATATAAAGACCATATGTAGTAAGTACTAGTCTATAGTCGGTAAATGTATATTGTGCGACACTTAATATATATAGACCACCCTCTCATATATTATAACCATTCTGTATTTCTAAGAGTTATCTTAGGTAGTCTAGTGGATTTAGGTAACCAACATGTGCAGAAACAGGCACTCTTACAGTAGGACCACTACTACATCTAAATTGCTTAAATCTAACAGCTTCTGATGCATATACAGTAAGATGCAGATGTGGACCAAATGCAAAACCAGTATCTCCAGCATAGCCAATTCTCTGCCCAGTGACTACTGACTGCCCTTCAGACACTGCAATAGCACTAAGGTGTGCATAAAGTGTAGTAAGTCCATTACCGTGCTTTATTAGAACCCATTTACCATACTGACAATGTCTTGCAACCTTCTCATTAGTTGCTTTTACTGTACCACTAAGTACTGTATTTATTCGTGTACCTATTGGTGCTCTAAAATCTATTCCATTGTGTCCCCTACCATTGTATACACCACTTTGTGCAAATTTAGTATTACCAAAATATTGTGTAATGTGTACATTTTCTACTGGCCATCTAAAAATACGGCTTCCTTTCTGAGGAATTGTATTTTTATCTAATATAAATCTTAATTGTGCCTCAAATTGAGCCATTTGTAACCTAAAGCTTTCTCGAGACTCTCTCTTTTCTTTTAGGATTTTTTGGTATTCACTTTCTTTGTTTTTAGTTTTTTGTAATAAAGAATTCTTCGCATTTCTATTTATATCAAGCACTCTTTTATCACTTGCTAATGCATAGTTCTGCATAGATAGAGCTCTATTCTCTAATTCTTGGCTTTCTTTTATCTCTTCTAATTCTTTCTTTGAATTATTAAGAAACACCACCCTATCTCTTACTACTGATTGGAATTGTCGTAATGATTCAATTGATGTCCACGCCTTTGCCATAGTATCACTTTTTAAGAATAGCTCTATTAAAGACTGGTCTCCCGCCTCATGCATTCGTCTTATAGATTGAGCTAGTCCGTCTGAACTATTTTTTATTTGTCTGGTGTGACTTGATATTTGTTCGTTGATTGTTAGAATTTTATTTTCAGTATTATTAATTCTGTCTTGAGTAAGTCTAATTGTTGCATTGGTCTTTTTATGTGAAATATTCAGTTTACGGACAGCATTTTGTAGAGTATTTTTCTCGCCTTGTACCTTGTCTAATTCTTTTTTATATATTTCTATCTCATTTTCAATCTTCTGAATCTCACCTCTATTACCATCTATCTTTGTGCGCAATTCACTAAGGTCATCTGCCGCATATATAATTGGTGTAGATACAATTAAGGCTATAATTAATGTTGTTATTATTTGTACTTGCATAGACTTATATTATAACATAATTTATAAGGCTTTATAATCTGATTATTATAGAATTTAGTCTAGAAAGTACTTCCTTCTTCCCGAGTATGATAGCCACAGTAAATGGGTCTGTAGATTTTTCACTTCCTGTGAGGCCATATCGCATAGGCCAGAGTACATCTCCCCTACCATTGCTCTCTACATATTCCCATATAGCTTCTTTTATATTATCTTTATCACCTTCTGACCATACTGACTCCGGTATTAATTTAAGAATTTCTTGTATAGATATTAGGTGCTTCTTAGTCTCTTCTTTTGTGCTTTTCTTCCATACAATCTTTTCTATATTGATATTGTCTATATTAAGTATCCACACAAGCTCATTATCAGATATATCTTGCAAATCACCCCATTTATTTATCCGTTCTTTGATTATTGTATGTAGTATAATACTCTGTATGTTTTTATTTTTTGTTAAAATATTAGATACTATTTCTTTAGGTAATCTACTATACACCTCTTTTTCAAATGTATCATTAGTTAATTTTAATACATAGTGTCTATTTATTGAGTCTAGTTTTTGATAAGAAAACATTGCGGGAGACTTATGAACCTTGGCAAGAGAAAATGCCATCACTAGTTCTTCTAGAGTATAAAATTCTCTATCATCACCATCACTCCATCCAAGTAGTGCGAGATAATTAATTATTGCTTCTGGTAAATATCCACTATCTCTGAATGCTTGGTATGTTATTGCTCCATGCCTCTTGCTTAATTTTTTCTTATCGCTACCTATAATCAGTGGTAGATGGGCATAGTTAGGCACGGTACCACCAAGAGCATCTATGAGCAGTATTTGGCGAGGTGTAGAGGTTATATGATCTTCTCCTCTTATTATATCAGTAATACCCATTTCTATATCATCAACAACAACAGTTAAGTGGTATAGAGGACTATTAAGAGAGCGGGCTATCACGAAGTCACCAAAATCAGTAGTATCTATTGTTATTTCCCCTCTTATCTTATCAGTGAATGTAATTTTCTTATTAGGATTCTTAAACCTAATAATTTTATCACCTGAGCCGTCCTTACTTTCTTCTCCCACATAAGCATTGTCTTGCTTTATAAGTCTAGATATTGCTTCTGTATACAACTCTCCTCTCTCTGATTGTCTATATGGACCGTGATCAAATGATAGTCCAAGAGCCTCAAGAGCCTCAAGAGCTACATTTTCATATTCTACACTACTGCGTTCTTTGTCAGTGTCCTCGAAGCGCATATAAATCTCACCTGAGTTATGTTTTGCGTATAGGTAATTGAATAAGAGAGTTCTTATATTTCCTATGTGTAAATCCCCAGTCGGTGACGGTGGATACCTCACTATTATATTATTTTGATTATCCTTAGTCATGTTCAAGTGCTGTCTTTAGTATTATGTCTGCTATTTTTCTGTCGGCATCAGGTTTTGAGAATTGCTTTGCCATATGACTCATATTCTTAGTAAGTACAGGATCTTGTATTATCCTGTCTATCTCATTTATTAATATTGAGGACTCAAGATTTTTTTGTTTTATTACTATTGCTGCACCAGTGTTGGCATAGGCGAATGCATTCTTAGTCTGGTCATGTGACACATCTTCAGGTATAGGGATTACTATACTTGGTAATCCCCAACTAGCTGCCTCAAATATAGTACCTGAGCCAGCTCGCATTACTAATACATCTGCTGCCCCTGCGCTCATACGTATCGCAAGCTCATTTAAGAAACCAAAAGCCTTGTACCTATCCATATGTGGATGATTGTGCAAAATAACTTTAGCCATACCTGTAACATCATCTATGTTTGCAGATCCTGTCTGGTGGATTACTTGATATTTATTTAATAATTCAGGTAAAGAATCCAAAATAACACTATTAATTGCCTGAGCACCTTGCGATCCACCAAGAATAAAGACAGTAGGCACACTCTTGCTAAGTCCTAAGTATGAAAAAGCGCCATTTACGGCTGGCTTGGCAATACTTGCTCGTATAGGATTACCGGTTAGGGCAATTTTTTCACGAGGTGTCTTCTTAAAGTATTTTGATGTACCTGGATATGATACGGCAACCCACCTTGCAAATTTAGCTCCGAATAAATTTGCCCTACCAGGCACAGCATCACTCTCATGAACTATGACTGGTATACGCAGAAATCTTGCAGCAATTAATGTAGGCACACTTGCATATCCTCCCTTGCTAAATATTACATCAGGATATAATGTAAATAGTTGCCAGAATGCCTTTATACTACCAAATATTATTTTGAATGGGTCAATTATATTTCTGATTGAGAAGTGCTTACGCACCTTGCCAGATGATGCTCTCAAGAAGGCTATATTGTGCTCTTCGAGAGCTAATCTGTCGTACTCTTCTATGCCTATATAATAGAGTGCCGGCGGTATTATCTTCTCTTCTTTCGCTATTTTATTGATTTCACTTGCCACAGCAATAAGAGGATAAAAGTGCCCCCCACTACCACCACCTGTTAGTACAATTTTCATAATTTATATTTATTTTTATTCAGGTCTCTCTGAGCTATTTCTCGGTTTCATTAGTGGAAATAGACTAGTCTCTCGTATACTCTTATCCATAAGAAAACTAAATAATCTCTCAGATACACCAAATCCAAATGTTGGTGGCATTCCATGTTCAAGCGCTTCTATAAATGAGTCATCAGCCATCTGTGCTTCGTCATCTCCAGCATCTCGAAGTGCTTGCTGAGACTCAAATCTGTCTCTCTGGTCTATTGGATCATTTAACTCAGAGAACCCCTTACCCATCTCACTACCTGCTAAAATTACTTGGAAACGCTCTACTATATTTGGATTCTCAGCAGTGCTCTTAGCTAGAGGTTCAAGATATTTAGGTACTCCGATTAAGAATCCTGGTCCTGAGAATTCTTTACGAATACTCTTCCATAATAAATCTATACCTCTTCCGATGCTTGTTATTTTTGGATCAAATTTTACTTTCTCTTCAATTAATTTTTTATGCAGAGCATCAATCTTTATAGTAAGTGGGTCTATCTTAAATCTATCTTTTATTATCTCTGTAAAATTATATTCTTCCCAATTCTTGTCTAAGTCTATTTCATACCCCCTTATGCTGAACATACTTGTGCCAAATACCTCTTTTGCAATAGTTCTGTACATATCTTTTACCATCTGCATACCTTCTGTATAATTCGAGTATGATTCATAGAATTCAATCTGAGTGTAGTCTTGTAGATGTTCGGCGCTCATACCCTCATTACGAAAGATTCGCCCTATTTCAAATACTCTTGGTATACCGGCAACAATAAGCTTCTTATGCCAGAGCTCAGGAGATATTCGTAAGAATACATCAATATCTAGTGCATTATGATGGGTTATAAATGGAGCAGCTTCTGCACCACCAGTTGTATTTTCTAATACTGGAGTCTCAACCTCTAGGTAGTCTCTATCAAGTAAAAATTTACGCATAGTATTCCAGAATTTACTACGCAGAGTAACTATCTTGGCAATATCCTCATTAAGAATCATATCTAAGTATCGTTTACGGTAACGCTCGTCCTCGTCTTTTATACCAAAATGTTCTTTAGGTAATGGTAGTAAGCTTTTTGTTAATATTCGCCACTTCTTTGCTAGTAGGCTGCTGGCACCTCTCTTGGTAGTAAGAGCATTCCCGGTGAACTCCACGAAGTCACCAGTATCTATTGTGTCTACAAATAATTTATGATCGGTTTCATCCATTTCATCTGACTTGACAACAACTTGTATGCGCCCAGAATTCTTAGAGTTAAGATTAGTACCATCGTATAAGTCTATGAATATGAGTGCTCCGTGACCACGCTTTGCCATTATTCTTCCTGCAATTGTATTAGTTGAACCACTCTTCTCAAGTGCATTAAATTGATTTATAAAATCTGAGATAGTAATATCACGATTAGTATTTATTGCATAGGGATCTTGTCCAGATTCTCTAAGTAAGACGGATTTGGCAAGGCGCTCATTTTTTAAATCAATTATATTTTGCTTATCATTAGTAGACATATAAGTAATTATGCCATATTTATACTGAAGTACAAAGTTTTTGTATTGTGGCAAGAGAGCCTCTCTTGCCATTAGTAATTTTGTTTAATTAGTAAATGATTGTTGCATTAGGTTAAATTCGCCACCTATCAGATTAAGTATGCCCCATATAGACACCATTACAAATATGATTATTACACCCCAAAAGAGAGTCTCTTTAAGCTTGGATTGTGCCTCTCCACTATTCTTAGCATTACCAAATATTCCCCTACCTGTATTATAAAAGAATATAACAATAGCTAGAGATATAAGTATTGGTATAATTACATTTATTGTGCCAACAATTTTGTCTACAAGATCTGAAAAGCTACCTATGGCAAAAGTAACATTTGGAATTAGTAGAATTGTAATCAGTGATAGTTTATTCATATTGTTTATGTTATTTATCCTGCCATTATACTCTTAATTGTAGAGTCTATTATTGTAGACAATGCCCATGCGCCTAAGAAGACAGCAATACCTATTATAACCCATTGTATATTAAATGTAGCTGACTTTATTTGCTCTGATTTACCTCTAGCAAATAAGAATTTAAATCCAGCATATACAAGTATGAGTCCAATAAATGGAATTCCAATATACATAATAATACTCAATACTCCTTGAATAAATCCAGGTATACTGCTAAATTCAGCCCCAAGTGGATTATTTAGACCTTGTGCTTCTGTAAATATATTCATATTTAATATAAAGTATACACTATTTTGCTAATTCCAACCTAGGATACCCTTAACAACTGTATTGTAGATAGCATTTACAATAACATATGATCCTAATACTAGAGCTATGCCAGCCACTATGTAAGTAATATTATATGTTGCATTTCTAAGCTTTTCTCTATTACCTCTAGCTGCAATAAACATAAATCCCGCTACTACAAGAATTAAGCCTATAACTGGTATACTCATATACATAATAACACCTAATATACTTGTCAGAAATTCTGATGCCTCAGTAGATGCTAAAGGATTACCAACTGTTCCTGGGGCTGCTTCTGTAAATATATCCATATTTAATTATTATCCAGTAATACCTCCAATTCCCTTTGTGCTCTCGATATTGCTTGACTCATTCTTTGATCTCCAGAGACTACAGACTCTACCATCTTGGCAATTATCCTATGTGTTGCTTCAGGGTCTGGATCTCTCCAGCTCTGAGCCATAATTGCAGAGTTACGGAAGGTAGTCCTTAGTGAATCATCAGGCTCTATTGCCAGGAGGTCACGCCTAGGACTTGGTAAGTTTATAGTATTCTCCATTATTATTGATGCTTGTTTACTCATTAGCATGTTTATCAATACACCTGCATATTGTGGATTCTTTGCTACTCTTGGTATCGCTATTGAATATACTCTAGCTATTGTGGACTGTCTCTGCCCAACACCACCACTCAGTTGGGGTATTGTACTTATGTCTATATTTAGATTTGGATTCCGCGCTAGTATTACTGGTAACTCAGAAGCATAGCCGAGATACATTGCTAAGTCGCCAGCTATAAATGCATCCCTAGCAAATGGCTGAGCCTTGCTCCATGTGTATGTACTCTTACTAGGGTTTGAGAATTCTGTATAGAATCGTAATGCGTCTTGAGCGGGAGATGTTCCACTAGGACTCCTGTTTGATAAAGTGGCTATTTGTTCACCGTCTTTGTTTAATCCAGTTACACTGCCACCAGCCTGCATAAGCATTGCTATGAATATATCCTTAGCATTACGAATATTAGTAAATTCGCCAAGGGCTATTGTTGATATCTCTATATCTCCAGACTCATTACGCTCTGTTATTTTTTGTGACATTTTGAATAACTCACCCCATTGCCTTGGTGGTAGAGTGTATTGATTATTAGCAAATAGTGTCCTATTCCAGTACAAGACTAATGGGTCTACAGCTATTGGAAATCCTATAATTCCCTCAGGTAGTAATAATACCTCTGCTGATTCTATGAAGTTGTCTTTGAATTGTCTAGTGTCATACTGCTCATAAGGAGTAATCCATAACCTGTCTCTATTTCTCATTATTTGGTCACTAGTAATAAATAAAATATCAGGACCATATCCAGATGCAAGTGCTTCTATTAACTCAGTGTCAAATGTATCTTCATGTTTGTAACGGTAATTAATCTTCCCTGCCCTAGCGTCTGTATATGATAATTCATTAAGAAAGGCGTTGAATTGGTCTGCTGGTATTGTGCCCCACATTGTAACCTCACCAAGTTGTTGTTCTCCAGCCCCAGCTTGATACATAGCAAACATTGCCACACCAACAGCAGCAAAACCAAAGAATGCAAACATTACAAATAATTTGAATGGACTTGTTTTTTCTCTTGTTGCTGACATAAAATTTTATTGTTTACTTAACTCTAATCCATAATGATGCTCTCCTGGATTAAACTCGCTCTGTAAGATAAATCCTGCCTCTGTAGCAAAGCCCATGGCAGAGTCCTTGTCTACCACTATATCAGAAGATGGCCCCATGCCCTTAAAGCTCTCACTCCAATCTATTATATATAATTTACCAGATTTTTTTAATGTTCTATGCATTTCCCTTATGGCGCCAAGTTTATTGTCTAATTGGAATAATGTATTAGATACTACGGCAACATCCAGTGATTCATCTTCTAATTGTGTCGCTCCAAGATTCTCAAAGTCACACCATAAGAACTTAACATTTGAATGATTGGCATCTACTACTGCTTGTTTTAGTTTTAGTAGTAAGTCTTTCTGTACCTCTATTGCGAGTACTCTGCCCGTCTGTCCGACTAGTGGCGCGGCTGCAAGTACATAAGCACCAGAACCAGATCCAAAGTCTGCAAACTTACTACCTTCCATTAGGTTGAATAGATGAATAATTTTAGCTGGATTTACAAATGCCATTATACTTATTATACCGCCACTCCTACAATTCACCAATAGCTAATAAATATTTAATATGGATAACTTTCTAGACATAGTGTAGTATAATTATATATAATGAATCTTACAGATAATATAGCTGAGCACTTTAGACTTGTAAAATCCCAGAAGACCTCTTTAGAGAAGCTCAATCTAATAACAATAAATGATCTATTAATGCACATACCAAGTAGGTATGAAGATATTGGAAATGCGGTGAGTATTAATCAATTGTTAAATAGTGAAAGTAATGTAGAGATGGTGACGGTCTATGGCGAGCTTACAGAGATGAAGAAAACACTTATGTGGAAGACTAAGAAGTATATGATAGAGGGTAAACTGAAAGATGCTACAGGTGAGATAAATTTAAAGTGGTTTAATCAACCATATGTCATAGATTCTCTCAAATTTGTAAAATATGCAAAAGTTACAGCGAAGATAACTGGAAGTGGAAAGAATATATATTTTGCCAATCCTGTAATAGAGCAAATGCCAGGATTACCAGACTTGGAAGAAGTATCAGATACTAATGATAATGCGGGGCTCTATCCTATATATAAAACATCATACGGACTTACAAGTAGGTGGTTTTATTATGCTGTGCGTAAGGTGCTTGATGAAGTAGGTTTACAATCTATAGAAGAGATTATCCCAAGTGAGATTATAGACAAATATAATCTACCAAGTATAGCAACTGCACTTGTATGGGCGCATATGCCTGAGAGTAATAAAGATTCTCAGAGCGCACGGAAGAGGTTTTCATTTGATGAGGTATTCTATCTACAAGTGTCTGCTGCTCTAGCTAGGGCAGATAGAGACAGTAATTGTAGCTACTTGATTAGTAAAGACACTACTACAATGAGCGCGGGCTATAAGAGTATTCAAGACTTCATAGAGTCATACCCATTTACCCTGACAAACTCTCAACAAAATGCAATAGATAAGATTAATGAGGATATGTCAAATAACTCTCCTATGGCAAGGCTTCTTGAAGGAGATGTTGGGTCAGGGAAAACTGCAGTGGCAGCAGCGGTTAGCTTTAATGTAGTGGCTAATAGTCTACAAGTTGCTTATATGGCTCCTACTGAGGTTCTAGCCAAACAGCTCTTTGAAGGATTTGTTAAATATTTTGAAAATACTAATATAAAAATCGGATTACTTACCGGTAGTGGATGTAAGAAATATCCATCTAAGGCAGAGTCCGGAGAAGCAACTAAGATATCCAAAACTCAATTGTTAAAGTGGGCAGAAGATGGTAGTGTGCAAATAATAATAGGTACACATGCATTAATACAAAAGAGTGTATATTTCAAAAAGTTGGGACTTGTAATAATAGATGAGCAACATAGATTTGGCACTAAGCAAAGAGCGGCATTATTAAAAAATAATATAGATAATGAGACACCCCATCTACTATCTATGACTGCTACACCAATACCAAGAACTCTAGCACTAACAATATATGGAGACTTAGATCTGACAGTTATAGATGAGATGCCAAAAGGTCGTAAAAAAGTAATTACAAAAATTATTGGTAGAAATAAGATCAGTGAAGTATATGCACATATGCGAGAGCATATTAACAGAGGTAGACAAGCTTATGTAATTTGTCCAAGGGTTGCCCCAAGTGACTTAAGTACAAAAAATGGAGAATTGCCCAGTGCACAAAAGCTGATGATGGCGCGCCTAAAAAGCGTTGAAGATGAGGCTAGAATTTTAGCAGACATTTTTCCTGAATTTGAGATAGATATTCTGCACGGTAAAATAAAATCAGAAGAGAAAGAGAGTGTTATGCAAGATTTCTCAAGGAATAAAATACAGATACTAGTAGCAACTTCTGTTGTGGAAGTTGGGGTCAATGTTCCGAATGCAACAATGATATTAATAGAGGGTGCAGAAAGATTTGGACTAGCACAACTCCATCAATTGCGTGGTAGAGTAATTCGTAGTAATCATCAATCGTATTGTTATCTAGCTACTACTAATAAGACTGTCTCTGAGTCCACAAGAGATAGATTGAAAGCAATAGTTAATGCAAAGAATGGATTTGAACTTGCGGAGATGGATCTTAATTTGCGTGGCGCTGGAGAACTTAGAGGAGACTCACAATGGGGTGTGTCAGATATTGCAATGGATGCAATAAAAAATATAAAAATGGTAGAGGCAGCAAGAAGTGAGGCTCAGAAACTAATTAAAGAAGATAAAAAACTGACCAAATACCCAAGTCTAAAAACTCATATAGATAAACAAGATAAAATTCATCTAGAATAATTAGCATTATTCAAATCTGAATAATGACTGTAATGCAGTTGCCATATTATTTTGTATATTCAAGTTATTTATATTATATGCAATAGTACGCCAACCATTCCTAATAGCGCTCTGATCAACTACAACCTCTTTAGATTTAGAGTAACTTGTACTTATGTTGCCTTTAGAGATTGTTAGAGTTGCAGTGTATCTTCCAGTATTCTGATAAGTGTGTGTAAATGTTCTATCTACTGTACTGACTACAAATGAGTCTCCACAAGATGGTAGTGCTTTAGTATATTCAGAGTTGGCAGACCCATCGCCCCAATTCATACTGTAAGTTATACTAGTGGCATTACCCATAACACAAGATTCGTCAGCAGTAAATCTAGCCGTTGATATAAGTGGCTTGAGTCCCCATGCTGGAGAGACGGTTAATCCTGGGCTATTTATTGTTATACTTTGAGTCTTTTGGTACTCTGATCCATCTATAGATATGGTTAATTTTGGAGAATATGTACCAGGATTAATATAATTATGTAAGAAGCTTTTGGTTTCGATTGTTTGTGAACTATTATTTGCATTAGTACACTTATTTGTAGTGACCTGATATTGTGATGAGTCCGTACCATCTCCCCAGTCTATGGTATATATTCGGGTAATGTCTTTCTTATGACTACAAGAGTTGTCTACATCGAATGTTGCCATAACAGACACAGGTGCATAAGCGCCAGCATTAGGAGTGACTGTAAATCTTGGCTCTGTAACTATTACTTGTTCTTGAGCTATGTGTTGCCTAGCGCCTACTGGAGTCAAGCGTACATTGTAAGTCCCTGTATTCATATAGGTATGTGATAATATTCTCCTAGTGACCCTTGTCTCGCCAGCTGGTATATGTATACGATATGCCCTACTACCATCTCCGAAGTCTACATCGAAGTTGCTTATACCATCTCCAGATGGAGATAATTCAACGGCTATAGTCGCATTAAAGGGTACGCTACCAGAAGATTGAGATAATGATAATGGAATAGCTCCTGATACACCTAGTTGACCAATAAAGAAACTTCCGTCAGATTCATCATTGTCTAAGAATCTTGGTGTGATACTCTCAGCTTCACAAAAGCCTACACAGGCATTAGCTGGTGTATAGATAGCTGCACGAATTTTATATCTGTCGCCAGGATTTAATTGAATGTCACAACTATTACCATCGCATACATTATTGCCAACTAGCCAAGTGGTTTCTCTCGCTGACCTTATGTGCTTAGCCGCAAATCTATATGTTCCACTATGTCCCACTAAATAAAATACAACAGCAGAATCTCTAGGGGCATTAGATATTAATAATTTAATATCAGTCATTTCTCCTAATCGTAATGTCTCACCTCCATTTGGTGATAATACTCTTATTGTTGTGTCACCTTCTGATACCCTAATAGTGGTTGAGGTAACCTTTGGTAGTGTGTCTATAGCACCCTTACCAGCATACAATATTGCTGTATATTCTCCTGCATCAGTATATGTATGCCTCTCATTAATTGTTTCTATGCCTACTCCGCAATTAGTAGATCTTGAGGCACTATGAGTTGTTGGCTCAGATCCATCTCCCCAATCTATCTTATAAGACATACAAGACCTTTCTAACATAGATAGACTTACAATAGTGTCCAATGGAGCTTTTCCAGAGACTGATGAGAATTTGAAGTCTACTATATTATTTTTACCCGCTATAATAATACCACTGTCTGAACAAGATTTTTCCATAGCTCTTCTTGTCTTAGGGCCGACGGAACCAAATCCTGTAGTCAGAGCTGTGCCGTGACTAACTACTCCATTGCGAGATTGCCATCTTTGTACTGCACGCTCAGTAAGTCTACCGAAGTATCCTGTAGTAATACCTTCAGGATAGATACTTCTATCTTGGGATAAAAATATCTGAAGCTTCTTTACTTCAGGATTATTCATACCTCTTCTTAGGTTATTACTTATTTGTATACATAAGCCACCACTG
>CAZGTE010000009.1:0-14015 GCA_964528515.1 uncultured Candidatus Saccharibacteria bacterium | reverse complement strand
TATTACAACAGAGCATAAGCGGTAGAGGTAAGATTGCAAATGAAGAGGCATTGCAGATAGCAGAGGCTGGACTTGAATATTATAAATGGCACTTAGCAAATAATCCACATAGTGAATGGAGTGGTACCATAGAGAAGAAAGATTCACTAAGTGGTAATAGGATTGGAGAATTTACTATAAATGCAACTATTAATAAACAATGTGGAAAGATAATGAATCGTGATGTGGAGGTAATAGGTAGGTCAGATAGAGATTCTCGCTTTACTAGCACTATCAGTGCTAGGCATATGTTACCAAGTGTAACTAATTATTCGTTTATTATAGGACAGAGCGTATGGGCAGGGTCGTCGCGCACTATCGTAGGTCCATATTACTCCAGTGGCGGTATTCGTATGGATGCAACACACAATTCCATAGTAGCCAGTGGAGTAAGCTCTTGGCACTGTGACAGGTCATTTGGCTGTAATCCTCCTCAGAGTAGGAGTGGTGTATGGGGTAGCGGTAGTCAGCCAGAGCTGTGGCAATATCCTAAGACTCTTGTAGATTTTGCAAACATAGCTCCAGACTTCGCTGACTTGAAAGAAAGTGCACAAAATTATGGACATTTTTTTGGCAGTGTCTCCAATGGTGCTGGCAATAAAGGGTATAGAATAGTCTTTAAGAGTAATGGTACATTTGATATATTTAGAGTAGACAGTGCGAGTTATAATTGGGGTTGGATTATTGGAGGTGCATATAAGAACTACCATACTATTCTTTCTGAGACTTTCATTGGTAATTATGTAGTGCCGAGTGAATGTTCTTTAATATTCGTTGAGGATCAGGTCTGGCTTGAGGGTGTTGTAAGTGGTAGGGTTGCACTAGTGGTTGCAGACACTGTTAATGATTATAATCCTGATATTGTATTACATAATAATCTCACTTATGCAGACGGCAGTGCAGTAGATGGAATAACAGTAATAGCAGAGAATAATATTCTAATATCAGCCAAGTCTCCTGAAAATCTAACGATAAATGGTGTATTCATTGCAGCCCTCGGTAGATTTGGCAGGAACCATTATGTAGAGACCCCTGGATATTATTGGAACTTTAATGGGGGAGGGTGGCAATATATGCCAGGAGTTGGTAGTTCTCAAGATCTAGATACACTAACTATTAATGGTAGTGTCGTATCATCAGGGCGTACAGGTACGAGTTGGAGTTACTCTGTCTTTAAGCGAAGGCCGTCTTGGGGACATGATCGTCTAATGCAAAATTCAGGATTCAGTAATAGGATAAATTCATATGAGAGAGTGCAAGCATTTAATCCTCCGCCATTTACTCCTAGCGTAAGTAGTATTCCATATTATGTAAATTGGAAAGAGAGGTAACAATCTTATGATATACTATGTTTTAATATGAAGCATTTAATTCTAGCAAATTGGAAGATGAGCCCAGGCTCTCCTAAGGAGGCACAATCACTTTTTGATAATACTAAAAACATAGTGAGCAAATTACGGTCAGTACAAGTGATCATTGCGGTGCCTTCTGTATTTATACAAATGCTTGCAAGTAGTTATGGGGGTAATAAAGTACAACTTGCTGCACAAGACATAAGTACTTATGAGGACATTGCAAATACTGGCTCATTAAATGCTAAGCAATTTGCGAGCATTGGGGCTAAGTATGTACTGATAGGACATTCAGAGACTGGTGACAAGGTAGACGATCTGCGAATAAAGACATTTTTAGCTCTTAAAAATTCTTTGTCTCCAATCATATTTGTAGGAGAATCTAAGAGAGATAATATTGGTAAATATCTAAAATTAATAAAAGACCAAATGATGACATCATTACAAGAGCTTTCTAAATCTCAGATAGAAAAAGTCATATTTTGTTATGAGCCAATATGGTCTGTAGGGCAAGATAAGTCATTAGATACATATGAGATACATACAATTATACTGTATATGAGGAAAATTTTAACAGAAGAATATGGATTAAATATAGCACAAAAGGTTCAGATTTTATATGGTGGATCAGTAAATATAGAGAATATAGAAGGTATAATTGAGATAGATGATCTAAATGGAGTTGCAATTGGTAGAGCTAGCACTGATACAGAGCAATTTACAGAGATCCTTAAGTTGGCTAATAAAGTATGAAGCTATTAAGTGAGATACCAAAAGAAGAATTAAAAGACAAGGTCGTCTTATTGCGTGCGGGATTAAATGCACCTATTGATAGTGATAGGGAGATTATAGACGACTTCAGAATAAGTTCAGTATTACCAACAATTAAGTATTTAGCAGAGAATGCAAAGCAGGTAATTATAATATCTCACATTGGTAGGGGTCGGGATGCGACACTTGCACCAATTGCTACTGAGTTGCAGAAGCACTTACCAGATCTCCACTTCACCAAATGGCAAGAGAGGCTCTCTTGCCACAAGTTAGTGTTACTGGAGAATATTAGACAAGACCCCAGAGAGGTTACAAAAGACAAAGTAGCCAGAAATACATTTGCTAAAGAGATTATAGATTGGACGAAGGCAGATATATTTGTGCAAGAAGCATTCTCTGTATGCCATCGAACGCATACAAGCATTGTAGACATTCCTAAGCTGGTGCCTAGTTATGCAGGATTACTTCTTGAGAGTGAGATTAAGCAATTGAGTAAAGCTCTTAATCCTTCGTATCCATCATTATTTATATTAGGAGGAGCTAAATTTGCCACCAAGGAACCTCTTATCCGTAAATTCTTGAAGATATATGACTATATATTTATAGGGGGTGCAATTGCAAATGAATTCTTCAAAGCTCGCTCATATGAGGTAGGGAATTCATTAGTAAATGATGGTAAAATTCCGCACGATATTTTATACGATAAGAAGATTATATTACCTAATACTGTCAGGTGTGCAGATGCAGATGGACATACAGTATATGTAAGTCCGCAAGAAGTAGTTCCAAATATGCGTATAGTAGATGCTGTACCTCCAAGCAATCTCTTGGAACTAGGAGGAGGTATAAAGTTTATATTATGGAATGGTCCACTAGGGTATTATGAGGGAGGGTTTAGTCAGGGTACATCGGCACTACTAAAGATGTTTAATAGTAGTCGCTCTGAGATTATAACAGGCGGCGGTGATACTCTTGCAACAGTTGGTAAAGATTATCGTAATGCATTCTCTCACATATCTATTGGAGGAGGAGCAATGCTCACATACCTTCAAGAAGGTGACTTAGTTGGACTTAAAGCTCTTCAGTAATCTTTGAGACAGTACCTCCGAACCATCCATAACTAGGCTTTGGAGATGGACTATCTGCAGTTCCCTTAGATGATATATCAGTAGACACCTCCATAGGTAATACATGCACATGAGCATGCGACACATCCCAACCAGAGACGAAGAAGCCAACTTGAGGGGTATTAAATATTTTTTTATATATAGTTTTAAACTTCTTAACAATAAGCATTAGCTCTGAATATAGATTATCGGGCATATCCTCTATATAGATATAATGGTCTTTTGGTATTACTAATGCATGCCCTTCACGGGTTGGGTTAATGTCTAAGAATACAAAGACATTCTCATCTTCATATAGTTTATGAGCGGGTATATCTCCAGATACTATTTTACAGAAGACGCAATTCTCATCTTTAATACTCATATTATGTTAGTATAGCATAAATTTATATTACTATGGGATATTCTAAAATTCTACAAACACTCCTAGATAAAAGGGATCTTAATACACCTCAAGAAATTGAATCCTTCTTAAATCCATCATATGATGAGCATTTGCACGACCCATTCTTGATGAGCGGTATGAGTGATGCGGTGGAGAGGGTCTTCAAGGCAATGAAGAATGATGAGAAGATTGCGATATATAGCGACTTTGATGCTGATGGTATACCTTCTGGAGTCCTTCTCCACGACTTCTTTAAGAAGATAGGATTTGATAACTTTGTAAATTATATTCCACATAGAGATACAGAAGGATATGGATTTCATAGAGAATCTGTAGAGAAATTAGCTAAGGAGAGTGTCAGTTTAATTATCACAGTGGATGTAGGTATCACGGCCGTTGACACAGTAAGATATGCCAACAGTCTTGGTATTGATGTAATAATTACAGACCACCACGAGCCCTTAGATAATCTACCAGAGGCATTAGCTATATTAAATCCAAAGCAGAAGCATTGTGAATATCCATTTGACGGACTGTGCGGCACTGGCGTCGCATATAAATTAGTACAAGCACTAATTAGACAAGGCAGAGAACACCGAAGCAAGGCTTCGGTGTTGAGAAATATTGGGGAATTGCCGGAAGGTTGGGAGAAGTGGCTATTAGACCTAGTAGCAATAGCTACTGTAGCAGATATGGTGCCACTAATTGGAGAGAACCGCGCCTTAGTACACTGGGGTATGTTAGTCTTGCATAAGAGTCCAAGAGTCGGCATTAAGGAATTATGTAGAAAGTTAAGGATAAATCAGGCAATGTTAAATGAGAATGACATAGGATTCTCTATAGCGCCGCGCATCAATGCTGCTAGTCGTATGGGTGATCCTGAGGTAGCATTTGAATTATTGGCAACTAATGATATGGTCAAAGCAGGGGAGCTGGCGTCTAAATTAGAGAGTCTAAATAATAAGCGCAAAGGTTCTGTGGCGGCAATAGTTAAACAGGCCAGGGCAAAGGTGGATTATATGAGAGAAATTCTCAAGAGTGGAGAAGACTTGCCAAGTGTAATAGTGACAGGTGACCCTAATTGGAATCCAGCTCTTGTGGGACTTGCCTCAGGTAGTATTGCTGACTCCCTAGGTAGGATTACCTGCGTCTGGGGTAGAGATGGAACTGGCAAATTGAAGGGGTCTTGCAGGAGTGGAGGTAGTGGTAATAGTGTAGTAGAGATGTTTAAGTCTGCTGGAGACGCATTATTACACTATGGAGGACACAGTGCCGCAGGAGGATTCGCTGTTAGTGAAGAAAATATCCACAACCTAAGTGATAATCTCAATAAGGCAATAGAGATTATAGAAAAGGAGGAAGGTAGTGCCATTGCAGAGAAATTAGACTCAGATATTGAGATTTGCCTGCAAAAGGCAAATAATTTAACACATAGAGAGATTGTACAACTTGCACCATTTGGCATAGGTAATCCTAAGCCCATTATTATGATAAGAGGTGTCATAATTAGTAGCATTAAACACTTCGGTAAAGAACAAAATCATATAGAAATTTATGTGAAGGACTGTGATGGCTATTCGCGCAAGGCAAGTAAGTTCTTCGCAACAGAAAGCTCATTTACTAAAGAGGTGGTAGAGGGAGCAACTGTAGACTTATTTGTTAATCTTGAGGAGAGTGCATTTGCTGGTAGGAGGAGCTTAGAATTAAGGATAGTAGATATTGTGTAGAGCAATAGATGGTATATACTTAAAGTAAGTTTAATAATTTATTATAAATAAAATTTTATGAAGAATATATTTAGTATTAGAGGATCAATAAAGGCAGGTTGGAATGCCTTTAAAGAGAGGTCGTGGTTTATTATCGGTGCATTATTAATTGTAGTATTTGCAGCTTTAGTTACTGCTTTAGCAATTGATCAATTTTCTGGATTGTTGTTTACAGTAGCAAATATTGCTGACTTTGCCTTTCAGACACTGATGGCAATGGGATTAATGTTTATAATGTTGGCAATATATGACAAGAGAGATGTTAAGTATTCAGAATGGTTTACACCAGTAGGATTATTCTTTAAATATTTCGCAGTTACAATACTTGCTACTCTTGCCGTTCTTGGTGGATTTCTTCTCTTTATTATTCCAGGATTTATTGCAATGGCTGGACTTATGTTTACTACATATTTAGTAATAGATAAATCTATGGGACCCATAGAGGCAATTAAGAAGAGCTGGAGTATGAGCAAGGGTCATAAATGGAGGTTGCTCCTGTTTATCGGGACGATTACACTATTTAATATTGTCGGGGCGCTGGCTTTTATTGTTGGACTACTTATTACGGTGCCAGTCTCGCTACTGGCAACAATACATGTATACAGAATACTATTAAAGGCAGATGAGTAAGATATTAGTATATACAGATGGAGGTGCGCGCGGTAATCCTGGGATTGCTGGAGCTGGAGCTGTAATATTTAATGAGCAAGGAGAGGTGCTTGTTGAGGTGAGTGAGTATCTGGGAAGTAGTAAAACTAATAATTATGCAGAGTATCAGGCAATAATATTAGCATTGAATAAGTGCGCTGAGCTTGGATTACAAGACAGAGATATAGAATTACGCTCAGATAGTAAGCTAGCCGTAGAACAATTAAATGGCAGATGGAAAGTAAAAGACGCAGGAATAAAGAAGCAGTTTAATGAAGTTAATGAAGTAATAAGAAACTTTAAAGATATAAAATTCGTGCACATACGCCGAGAGCTTAATAAGTATGCAGATGAACTAGCAAATAAGGCAATGGATTCTATCTAAACAATGAGGTCTGTATTTGTCTATACTACAATATTTAGTTTTGCAATTGGTATAGTATGGCAAGATATATTTGAGTTAAACACCGCATTCGTGGTGTTTTTGCTTATTATTGGAGTTGCTATAATATTAATACTACAAAATACAAAAAAAGACTCTACAAATAATACATACATCATCATACTAATTATAGTGATATTTGCTAGCACTCTCGGGGCTACTAGGATGCAAATAGCTCAGCAGAAGGCATATGTATTTAATACTGCCTTCTCTAATGATGTTGGGGAGACTATAGAGCTTGATGGAATTATTATAGATGAACCTGATAAGAGAGAGTATAATACAAATTTAATAGTTAGATTTGATGATGTGGGCAAGGTTTTAGTAAGAGCTAGTCCATATCAAGAATTTAATTATGGTGATGAGGTGAGTATTAAAGGGCTTCTAGAGAGGCCACGCAACTTCAGTGATGATAATGGACAAGAGTTTAATTATATAAGGTTTTTAGAGAAGGACGGTATACATTATATTATTACTCGTGCTCAAGTTGATATAATATCCACAGGGAATAGTACTAAAATTAGAGAGCTACTTTTCAATATAAAGAAAAGGTATATAGACACGCTCAATGAATTAATCCCAGATCCTCAAGCTGCGCTCGCCGGTGGTATTACAGTTGGTGCAAGGCGATCACTCGGGTCAGAGCTTACTGAGGCCTTCCGTAATACTGGATTGATACACATAGTGGTTCTATCTGGTTTTAATATAACAATTATTATCTTATTTCTGATGAGGGCCCTTGCTCTACTGCCGCGCTTTATTATGTATGGTTTGATAGTTGTCGCCATTGTCTTATTCGCTGTGCTTACGGGTGCAGATGCTCCAGTGGTGCGCGCTAGCGCTATGGGTATATTAGGGGTTCTTGCTCTAACCCTAGGTAAGAAATATATAATTACCAGAGCATTACTCATTGTTGCATTTGCGATGATTGTATGGAATCCATATATCCTATTAAATGACATTGCATTTCAGTTATCTTTCGTTGCTACTCTTGGCTTAATATACATTGCTCCTCATATAATTAAATATTTACCAATCTCTATACCAATATGGCTCAGAGAAATAATTGGTGCAACGCTAGCCGCTCAGATATCAGTTATGCCACTACTGATATATTATATGGGTAAGGTAAGTGTCGTAGCGATAGTAGTAAATGTATTAGTGTTACCAATAATACCAATTGCTATGCTCGTGGCTTTCTTAACTGGTACCATAGGTATGCTCTCTACAATCCTAGCGACACCATTTGCATATATGACTTACTTAATTCTTGCATATGTCATATGGATTGTGGAGGTATTTAATGATCTACCATTTACAATTATTACTTTTTAGTTATTTGTCCATACGACTCTCTATAACTTCCCAATTAAGATTGGCGAAGAATGCATCTATATAGCCACCCTTACCAGTTGTGCCATAGTCATTTAAGTAGGCGTGTTCCCAGACATCAAGTGCAATTATTATAGGGAGAGTTACGAAGTGTCCTTGATGTTGCTCTCCAGAGAATCCAATATGGAATACATCTTGATCCTTATCATAATATAATATTGCCCAACCAGGTCCGCGCATCATTCCAGCTGACTTAAGCATAGAGATTGCAATATCAATACTTCCAAATTGCTGCATAAGTTTCTGAGCCAAGATACTCTCCATATTAATCTCAGTAGGAGCATCTTCAAATTGATTAAAGTAATACTCATGCAATCTCATACCATCAAATTCAAAGGATTGTCGGCGTATTAATTCAGATATACTGTGCTGATTAGCTCCACCACTTTGTAGTTCAGAGATTAATTCAGTCATTGCATTAAAGTTGGCAACATAACCCTCATAGAGTCCGATATGTGACTCAATACTTAAGTCACTGAGTCCAGGCATATCTTTTGGTAAATTGAATTGCTTATTTGTGTAAATAGTAGACATGGTTAATTTATTTATTTGGTATATTGTAATTATACAGTATATTTACTAATAATGTACAAGGTGCGACAGAAAAGAATATTAGTTATTGTTATACTCCTACTTATTTTTGTAGTACTTATTATCTGGAGGTTAATACATAGTATACAACAAGTGGACATGCTGACTGTTGCATTTCTAGATGTTGGGCAAGGGGATAGTATATTCATAGAGTCTCCATCAGGAATACAAGTGCTTATAGATGGTGGCAGGAGCAGTAAGGTCTTGAGAGAGATTGCAAAGGTTGTGCCATTCTATGACCGAAGTATAGATATGGTGATGGCAACGCATCCAGACGCAGACCATATAGGAGGATTAATTAGTGTTCTTAATCGTTTTGAAGTTGGGCACATTGTTCGTCCAGGTGTTAATCATAGTACCCAAGCTGTAGAGTCTATGCTCTTGGCAATAGCTAGAGAGAGGAGTAGTGGTGCCGTGGAGACCTTAGCTCGTCGAGGTCAGGTATTTGATCTAGGAGCAGGTAGTGCCGGTAGGGTGGAGTTGCATATATTATTTCCAGATAGAGACATAAGCAATGTTGAGAGTAATCTTGCATCTATTGTGGCAAGGCTGACATATGGAGACACAAGTATAATGCTTACCGGAGACTCACCAATGGCAATAGAGAGATATTTAGTAAGCTTAGACGGAACAGGTCTTGAGAGTGACATATTAAAATTAGGACATCATGGGAGCAAGACAAGTACTAGCAAGGTGTTCTTAGGATTTGTGAATCCGCAGTGGGCAATCGTCTCTGCTGGTAAAGATAGTAAGCATGGACACCCTCATAAAATAGTAATAGACAGATTAAATATATTTGGAATACAAATAAAAAATACTGCCGAGAGTGGCAGTATAATATTCAAGAGTGATGGATATGAGTGGAGTTTACAATAGTCCAGCGTCCTTTAGTACCTTGTAAGCACCATTCTTATTGATATTCTTAATTGCACGAGTAGATAAGCGTAATCTCTTAGTGATACCAAGCTCTGGGATAAAGAAGCGCTTAGTCTGCAAGTTAACCTTACGAGCCTTCTTCCCACAGGGGTTAAATTGTGTAGCACGCGTACGGTTACTATAGCTACCGCCAATTTGCGTCTTCTTCTTTGTTACTGGACATGTTCTACTCATATTGGCGCTGAGTGTATCACAATGGTATACTCTATGCAAACAAAATTATGACGAATACAGAAGGAAAGATGCAAATTATTGATGAAATTCAAAATAGCATACATACAATAAGAGGTATACAGGTGATGCTTGACGAGGATTTGGCTAGGTTGTATAAGGTAGAGACAGGTGCGCTTAACCGAGCTGTGAAGAGAAACAACGAAAGGTTCCCAGAAGAATTTAGATTTCAGCTTACTGAGATTGAACTAAAAAACTTGAAATGCCAATTTGGCATTTCAAGTGGAGAAATCTTAAGGTGCCAAAATGGAACCTTATACAATAGTGATCAGAACTTGGAGTCACAAACTGTGACTCCAAGTTTAGAACATGGAGGTAGAAGAAAATTACCATATGCATTCACTGAACAAGGAGTCACTATGCTCTCAGCAATATTGCGGAGTGATGTAGCAGTTAAAAGAAGTATACAAATTATAAATGCATTCGTAGGCATGCGGAAGTTTATTGCCAGTAATGCGAGTATCTTTGACAGAGTTGCAAGCGTAGAACTTAAACAACTTAAGCATGAGAGTGAGTCTGATAAGAAGTTTAGTAAGTTATTTACTGCACTAGAGAGCGGGGAGTTGAAGCCCAAACAAGGAATATTCTATGATGGACACATCTTTGACGCACATGTCTTTGTGTCAAAGGTAATCAAGAGAGCAAATAAGTCAATTGTGCTCGTAGATAACTTCGTAGATGAAAATGTACTGCAATTACTAACAAAGCGTAAGAAGTCAGTATCAGTAACAATATATACAAAGACAATATCAGAGAGTCTCAAGCAAGACTTAGTAAAATATAATGCACAGTACAAAAATAAAGAACAAGAGATTAAAATTAAAAGCTTCAAAAAAGCACATGATAGATTCTTGGTAATTGACGAGAGAGTAGTGTATCATTTGGGAGCATCGTTAAAAGATTTAGGAAAGAAGTGGTTTGCTTTTTCAAAGTTTGAGAAAGATTCTTTTGAAATACTGACAAGACTAAAACATAAAATAACTAAATAAATTATGAGCATAGACATTATATTCCAAATAATAATACTTATATTTTCTGTAGTGATACATGAGGTGAGTCATGGGGCTATGGCATACTATCTTGGAGACAAGACAGCCAAGAGGGCAGGGAGGCTTACTCTCAACCCATTCCCTCACTTAGACTTAATGGGATCTGTTATATTGCCAGCATTTTTGGTTATCTCTAGCTCTCCTATACTTTTCGGTTGGGCTAAGCCTGTTCCGTACAATCCATACAATCTAAAGAAGGGGGGTAGGTGGGCAGAGGCGCTGGTTGCATTTGCAGGACCGGCGAGCAACTTCGCTCTTGCTCTTATGTTTGCATTAGCTATCAGATTTGGATTGATACCAGTTGAAGCTTATAATATTGCATTTGTTGCTGTGTATATCAATATATTATTAGGAATATTTAATCTAATACCAATACCGCCACTTGATGGATCTAAGATATTACCAAGCTTATTGCCGAGGTCATTATCTGTAAAATATACCCAAATTACTAGAATATTTAATGATAAGCCATTCCTAGGCT
This sequence comes from uncultured Candidatus Saccharibacteria bacterium, assembly GCA_964528515.1. Taxonomy (GTDB): domain Bacteria; phylum Patescibacteriota; class Minisyncoccia; order Phycocordibacterales; family UBA2100; genus S139-169. The sequence continues at coordinate 2,805 of CAZGTE010000009.1, read as the reverse complement.
TCGGTGTAGTTATCTTATTCGTATTATTATTAGGCTCAACCTTTGCTACTCTTATACTAAGTATGGTAAATATCCTAATTGGGGTATAATATAAATATGAAAGAAGCGCCAAATACAAATACAAATAAAAATCCACTGAACCGAAGGACTTTTTTGCTTGGAGCTTTGTCTGCACTTGTGCCAACCGCCAGTTTTTCTACTATAGATCCAACTAAAGAAATTGAAAATAATGAGATGGATAATATTATTAATAGGTACAATACTCTATTAAACAAATACATTAAAAAAAATAATAAGTTTTTAGAATCTACGCACAAACTTCTTAAAGAAAATTATCTTACATTTGATGATTTCAAATCCATCTATGACTCGTGGACAACTGATGTATATGATAATTTTAATTCTATGTATCTTTTAACCATAAACTATCGCAAAAAGTTATTACAGTTGCCATCACAATCCGGACTAAGTAATTCTTACTTATAGAGCTACATTCAACCATCTAACGCAACACCTGTCTCTTGATAAAAAACCTCAGATAGCGTAATCCAGCCTAAGCCTTTACGAGGTCTGGTGTTGATGAGGTACTCTGCGCGAGCAATCTATTCATCTGTAATCTTAGCCCAATCCGTACATTTTGGACAGATAATATTATGTTTTTGTGTTATCTTGTGTTGTATGAAGAAAGAAGAATTTGATGATTTTTTTAAACCATATTCAGAAAATGTAGATTTAGTAGACAAGTCTAGTAAGTTTTGGCAATTATCAGATAAGATAATATTAGAGTTAATCAAAAAACATATTTTGACTGGGTTAAAATCCAATTCAATTATAATGGATGCTGGAGGAGGTACAGGTAGATGGGTAGTAAAGATGTCAGCAGAGTGTAATAGTGATTTTATCATATACGATAAATCAGAACACATGCTTACTAAAGCCGAGGTCAACATTAAAAGTGCTAATATTGATAGTCGAGTGAGCATTGTTAATGGAGATTTAATTAATATGAGTCAAGTGGATAATGATTCTGTAGATAGTATTGTAAGTATATACAGTCCTATAAGTTTCATATATCAACCAGAAAAAGCTCTTAAGGAATTGTATAGGGTACTGAAACCTGGTGGCAGAATGTTTTTAATGTCACATGGTTATCATAATGCATTAGCTTTTAAAATTAATGGCGGCGCTGATGTAAATGACTTAAAGAAATTGTATAAAGAAAAAATAGTAAAGTGGGCACCTCATGTCCCAGACTTACTTACAAACTCTAAAGAGAGTCTTGAGAATAAAATATCCAGTGTCGGGTTTACAATAGTCAGTACATTTGGAGTACTTGTACTTGTACAGCCTGGACTCGAGGACTTCTCACCGACTAACGATGGAGAGAGTTCAATATCTAGGTATTTAAGTGATTCAGAGATTTTCGATACAATTTTTGAAATTGAGATGGATATAAATAGTGAGGATACAGTTGCAAATAGAGGTATGAATATGTTTACAATTGCTCATAAATAATTATGGAAAGCTCAAAATAATGTATGCAAATAATCAATCCAAAAAGGTTAAAAAGAGGGGATTTAATAAGTATCATATCTCCATCTGCTGGCTTAGCTCCTTTTGCAATGCATAGGATAGAGGTAGGTAAGAAGGAGCTGGAATCTATGGGTCTTAGAGTTAAGATAGAGAAGAATGCGCTAGGAAATGATGGATATGTATCAGCATCAGTATCAGACAGAGTTAAGGACATACACAATGCTTTTTCTAATAAAGAAGTAAAAGCGATCATTTGTACAATAGGTGGTAACCACAGTAACCAATTGTTAAGATATATTGATTGGGATTTAATAAAAAATAATCCAAAGATATTCGTAGGATATTCTGATATAACAGTACTGCATCAGGCAATAGCCAAGAAGACAGGACTGCGTACATTCTACGGACCGTGCATAATGTCGGAATTTGGAGAGTTTCCACAGATGAATGAATATACCTTACAGAATATTAGCAACACTCTAATAAATGGTGCGATAGGAGACATCCAATCATCTACCGAGTGGACTGATGAGTTATTGGACTGGTTCACTAAAGATGATTTAAATAGGGGGCGCATATATCAGAAGAATAAGGGGTTTGAGTTTTGGAAGGGTGGCAAGGCTACAGGGTTAATTTCTGGAGGTTCGATACCTTCTATTAATCATCTTGCTGGTACAGAGTATTGGAACTCATTTGATGGTAAAATTTTGTTTATAGACTTACCAGAGGGTACAGAGTTTGGTAAAGGAATCTCAGTTGCTGATGTGGCTACATATCTGGCAAGCTTAGATAATATGCATATATTTGATAATATTGTAGGATTAATAATAGGTAGAGCATATAAACAGTCGCTAGAAGACTTACAGAGTATTAAAGAGTTGTTTTTAAGTTATGCAAAAGATAAGCAATATCCGGTTCTATATGGTGTGGATATTGGACATACTAGTCCGATGATCACATTACCTTTTGATGCAGAGGTCATAATAGATAGTTCAAAAAACTTGTTTTCAGTAAATTCTGGATTTCTAGATTAGATGTAATGTTATCATGAATAGAGAAGATTTTTTACAACAGATACGCAATACAGATCAACAGTTCAGCACCGTAGATAGTATTTCTACTAAACTACCTCAATACACTCCAGAAAAACATTATCTTGATGTTGCACAATCAGAATATTTTAAAGTTTTAACAGTGCTGAGGCACAATATAAAGAGTGGTCTGCACCCCTAAATCAAGACTCCAATTCAGGCAAATTCATTCCCTAAATCA
>CAZGTE010000008.1:0-15334 GCA_964528515.1 uncultured Candidatus Saccharibacteria bacterium | reverse complement strand
TGTACTAGATGACCACATAGGTAACAAACCAACAGTATTCGAATAATACTCCCAAGGCGTATCATAATCAAGACTCTGGTGTGGTCTCACAAAGTTGTACTCAACCAACCACTCTGTAAGATTACGATTGAACTTAATCACATCATTTGTCATATTACCAAGATTCACAAATTCATCTTGTAGAGTACGATTAAATCTCTCATTAAAAGGATTGTCTTTGGGGGTTGCTGGCCGAGACCAATAATCACCAAGGCCAAGTTCTTTAACAGCTACTTGAAACAAGTCTCCAAATTCAGAACCATTATCGTGACAAACATTCCACATCTCGTAGTCTAGTAGGTACGCTACTCTCTTGAGAAAGTCACCGGCATTGCGAGAATGCTTAGTAGTATACATACGAGCAAAGGCAATCTTGCTGACTTCATCTATTGCTGTGAGTATATATCTCTTCTTACCTTTCCAATATATTACTACTGTATCTAATGCTACTAGATACCCTGACACTTTCTTTTTGTTAAGGTTTATAGTCTTTTGCTTAGGTTTGGCTCTGGTGCGCCTCTTTTTGGCCTGTATACGCTTGTTTCTTTTGGGATTAGGGTAAAGCTTGAATGTTTCTATTACTCTCTGTACCTTCCAGCTAGATATACTTGTTCCATACTTCCTTTCATATACTTTTGCTAACTTCATCTTACCCCAGTACATATACTGTCGTCTTAAGTCTATGATCCTCATTTCTTCTACTGCTGTTATCTCTCTTTGACGAACATGGTGTGGAGCCCTACTCCTACTCTCAAGGGTTGTTAAGTCTTTACCATCAAACAAGTTCTTCCACTTGTAGAATGTCTTAGGTGCAATACCAAAGTGACGAGCAGTTAGACTTGCATTGTAATTTGCTTTTGATTCGTAGTAGATGAACCACTCTAATCGAGTCTTTGCTTCTTTAGAGAGGTTTAGTAGTTTAAGTTGCGCTCTCCATCTTTTATGATTTGAAAGCAGTGTATGAATTGGATACAGGTAGTAGTCTACCTGATTTATTTTGTATGGTTTCATAATATTAGTAATGAGATTAATAATCATTACTGCTAGTTTGAACCAAAGACACCCTAAACTCTAGGGTTAAGGGTGTTACCTATGTATCTCATCTTTGACACAAAAAAACCCAGATACCTATTTCGGGTATTTGCCTATTGCATAATCGTTACTGTGCTCAGAAGCTATCCAATTAAAAAATGGGTGCATTGCCGGAGCAGCTCCGCGGAGCGTATCTGCAGGAGATCTTTCTAGCACCACAGCGAAGGCAAATCGTGGTTCATCATATGGCCAAAATCCAACTATCCACGAATTCATATATTCATTATTGCTACCTATTTGAGCAGTACCAGTCTTGGAAGATATGTCTATTCCTGGTATATTAAGAGCTCGTGCTGTTCCAGAGACAGTAGCGCTGCGCATACCTTCACGTACTATCTGCAAATTCTTATCCTGTATAGGTACTAAGGTTGTTGTACTTGTAGCACCTAACTTAAGTATTGGAGAATGTAATATGGCTCCATTTGCCACACTCGCTATATATTTTACTGATTGTACTGGAGTGACTAACCATCCATATTGACCTATTGCACTATGATAGGTATTACCTAAGTTCCACTCCGCGTCCTCTCCAAAGGTGTCCTTCTTCCACTGAGGATTTGGTACCACACCACTCTCCTCTCCTGGTAAGGCAATACCAGTCTTACGACCAAATCCAAATCGTCCTGCCCATGTATATATTTTATCTATACCAAGTCCTTTTTGAGATTCAAAACCACCTCCAATGACGTAGAAGAATATACTCGAAGACATTTTCATGGCTTCGTATATATTTAACAGTCCGAATCCAGTATACCAATCTCTAAAGGTTGAATACTGACCAGGATGATATCTGTTGGGTATTTTGAGAACTCCAGTACTAAGTATTTTTGTATACTCTGTTATGATTCCTTCCTCAAGAGCCGCCACTGCCATATATGGTTTTATTATTGATCCGGGAGCATATAAACCCTGCACTGGTCTATTCAAGAATGGTTTACGATAGTCACTACTATAATTAGCAATTGCATTTCTGTCACTTCCGTCAGTTAGTGTATTTAAATTATATTCTGGATAACTTGTAATTGCTAGTATCTCACCATTATTTACATCCATTATTACACCAGCTCCAGCTACAAATCCAGCAATATTAACACCGTTTTTTATGGAATTATGCAATTTACTAGTCATTTCTGCATCTATGGATAGTATTAATGTTTCGCCATTTATAGGATGCACTGTAGCACCCGACGATACTATATTTTGACTTGCATCTATTTCTATTAATTGATGGCCATTTACTCCCCTTAGTAGATGGTCAAAGCTTTGCTCCACACCACCACTAGGTATGAAGTTGGTACGCCACCAATTGCCAGCACTATCCCTCTCAGGGTAACTAACAAAACCTAGTAAGTGAGATAGTCCTGGTAGATCTGTGTACTTGCGTAAAGAATAAGTACTTCTATCATGTCCACTTGAGTGTTCTTGTGGCTCATTCCACACTAGCTCTCTACCAAGTCTGTCTGTTATTATACCTCTCTCTGCAAAGAGTACTGGTTTATATAGTCTATTATTTTGAGATAATTGATAATAATGCTCAGAATTTAATACTTGTAATGAGAATAATTTAGATATAAATACTATAAGTATTAGAGTAAATATTATACCTATCGTGTATACCTCCTTACTTGAAAGAGACTTTACTATCTTTCCCTCTACTGAAGACTGGTCAAATCCAGGCAGGTTTGACGAATCTAAAAATGTATCCTCCGGATCAATGTCTGTAAAGAAATTATTATTCATACTACCAAGTGTATCAAAGATTTAGAAATTTGCGTAATTTTAATAATATAATAGTTGCGACTATAGTCACTGATGTCAATATAAATCCGTAGGCATTCACTAACTCTCTATTGCCTACAAAAGATGAATCTAAAATTACCATTGATAATATAGGGAGTATAAAATTACCCCAAATTAATATTAGTATTGTAGCTAGTATTAGCATAACCCATAGATTGGCTGTTAGTACCGAGGACAAAAATAGCCCTGCGGTAAATATATGCAATATTTTAGAATTAATCATTGTTTAATGTTACGAATCGTAATTCAGTTAAATTAAAAGGGGTGCGAATTAAGATTGTCTGCATGGAGTCTTCTTTATCTCTAATTATTTCTTTTACAAATCCTATAATTAAACCAGAACTTAGTGGTAATGATACTGGTGTTCCAATCTCTATATTGTTATTCCTAGGTAATATAATCTTGCCAGTTCCATTAGACATTCCTATCATAGTTCCCACACTGTCTCCAATAATCACATCATAAGCACTCCCACTACTAGTAAATAGATTAATAAGAACTATTGAACCATTTACATTTGACACTCTCCCTATTGCCCAAGTGCCAAAAGTTACAAAATCTCCAACATTAGCCATCTCTACACTTTCAGTTTTTGCTAGCAGTGTTCCATATGGGATATCTCTATAACTTATTATCCGAGCCCGTACACTATTTTTATTGTCTTGTAATAAGGGAGACATATTAAGTAATTCGCGAATGTCAGAATTTTCTAAAGAGAGTGCTTTATTATATAAGGTGGTTATTTTTAATTTCTGTAATTCAGTTCGTAATCTCTGATTCTCTTGTAAGATTGTAGACTTTGGAATAAAAATATTAAATACTCTAGTTGTTGTAGATTCAACACTTGTAGATACTGCCGAAGCATTTATGTATATTAATTGCGTAATTTTAGTAAGTGCTCCTACACCATGTAGTATTGCAATAATAGTAATAAATAAGAGTATAATAAACAATATTCGTGAGAAGTTGCGTTTATTGTTATGCTGTCGGCGATAATTGATTTTCATGTTCTTTTAATGACTCTTTATAAGATTCTATATCATCAAGTACTATGCCAGTACCTCGCACTACTGCTGTTAATGGGTCTTCGGCTACCAATACTCGTACTCCTCCAAGCATGTCACTAAGCATATCTGCAAGCCCTCGTATAAGTGCGCCTCCTCCTACTAGATGTATACCGCTTTGCATAATATCTGAGACTATTTCTGGTGGAGTTGTCTCTAGGACTTCTTTTGTCATATCTACTATCTGAGTTATAGAGTGATGTATTGCTTCTCTAATATCTTTATCTGTGACTAATATCTCTCTAGGTAGTCCTGTTACAAGATCGCGCCCTCTTACAGTAGTCTCAAGACCGTCACCAGTTTCAGTTACTGATCCAGCTGCTATCTTTGCATATTCTGCCGTCCTCTCTCCAATTAGTATCTTAAATTCATTGCGTACATATGTAATTATATCATTATTTAGCCTGTCTCCAGCAATCTTTATATTTCGGGAATTAACGATGCCTCCAAGTGATATAACTCCTATATCTGTAGTACCTCCACCTATATCTATAATCATTGACCCAGATGGATCATGTACTGGTAATCCTATACCTATTGCAGCAGCCATAGGCTCCTCTACAATATGCACATTCCTAGCGCCAGCATTCATCGCCGCATCTCGCACTGCGCGCGTTTCTACTCCCGTAATCCCAGAGGGTATACCTACCACCACTCTTGGTCCGAATAATTTAAATCCACTCTGTGCTTTATTTATAAGATATGAGAGCATCTCCTCGGTAATCTCAAAATCAGAGATGACACCATCTACCAGTGGTTGTACTGCACGCACATGTCCTGGTGTCCTGCCAAGCATTTCTTTAGCGTCTTTCCCTACTGCGACCACTTGTCCAGTCTTATTATTTACCGCAACCATTGATGGTTCATTAATTATAATACCTCTACCTTTTACATATACCAGTGTATTAGCAGTTCCTAAATCTATCCCTATGTCATCAGTAAATAGGTTTTGTATTTTATCTGTTAGGTTCCTCATAGTTACTCTTATTTATAATGAGAGCATAACAAAAAGTTCGTCTTTTGTCACTATTTTAGCATCATTCTCATTGCGCATCTTTACCTCATAACCATCTGCCTCCAATGTCTTTTGTGAAATTACTATACGAATTGGTATACCTATTAGATCTGAGTCTGCAAACTTCTGCCCAGGACGCATATCACGATCGTCGTATAATACTTCAATACCCTTGTCCTGTAGCATCTTGTAGAGACTGTCCGTCTCCTCTGTCACATCTCCAATACCCATAAGATGTACACGAAATGGAGCAACACTCTCTGGCCACACAATACCTTTGTCATCAGAGAATTTTTCTACAATCACTCCCATCATTCTAGTGATACCGATACCGTATGAGCCCATCCATACTGCGGTTTTTGTTCCATCTTGTTCATTAAAGAACAGTCCCACCTCTTCACCTTTTTGTCTTCCGAAATTAAATATATTCCCCACTTCTGCAGTTTTTACCTTCTCCATATCACTAGGGTTTACTCCAAGATCCGCACAAATTTTATCATTAAAAACTTCTTGATTAATTGCTACTCCTTTATCTTTATTAATATAACAGATATCCTCACCAGCATCACAAATAGTTTGGAATTCGTGACTAAACTCAGTAAATGCTCCACCGGAAGCAAATGTAATAAATGTATCATCACCTACGCCCATTCGCTCAAAACATTTCATATATGCAACTTTGCTCTGTTCATAATATTGGTTATGGTCTTCTTCATTACGACAGAATGAATATGCATCTTTCATTATAAATTCACGACCGCGCATCATTCCACTTTTTGAGCGTAGTTCATTCCGCAACTTATTTTGAAACTGGTAGACAAAGATAGGTAAATCTTTATAGCTTGAAATATGTTGTTTCATCATATTTGCAAGAGGTTCCTCGTGACTCCAAGCAAGTCCGACTTCTGTGCCAGTTTTAAGTTTTGTCTTAAACCAGACATCTACAACATCATCACCCCATCGTCCAGTTTTTTCCCATAGATCTTTACTCTGAAGATTAGTAGCAATCATCTCCTCTGTTTCTATTAGATTCATTTCTTCTCGTACTATTTGCTTGATTTTATTAACAACAAGTAAACCAAGAGGTAGTAGTTGATAAACACCAGCCATCTCTTTGTGAATATATCCTGCACGGATCAACAGCTTGGCATTTTTTGCTTCTTCATCAGCTGGTGCTTCTTTTAGTGTTTTAGTAAAGAGTTTTGACTGTCTCATAGATACAATCTTATCAGATTACATCGTGCTCTGCAAATACTTGTTTGAATAATTGCAACACTCTATTAATAGAATATTCTTGTACGCTATCATCATGCATAGCTAGTAATTTTTTAGCACTCTGATGAGCCTCCCAAGCAATGTCTACAGATGCAAATTCTCCTGATCCTACAGCTTTTAATTTATCAGAGACAGTGTCACCAATTATACCCTTATTATTAAGAAGTTCTTTGAGTTTATTATCTGCAGATTCTATGGAACTCCTCCAATCTTCTTTAGTTTCTTTAATATTAACAATTGGTTGAGGAATATCTATCGGCATCTCATTAGTATCTGTATTGGAATTGGATATTTTATTCATTATAGATTTCTGAACTTGATTATTCTGCCACATTCGTATTATAAAATATACAAAAGCCATAAGACCCATAAGAATTGTAAATATTATTATACTAGCAATAGGTAATCCTCCATCATTACGGACTACTTCCAACACTTGGGTATTTGATAAGTCGTTTAATGATTGTGGGTACTCAGATACTCCCATTAGATTGTTTTGATTTAGCTGCACTCCTATAGTAGGGACACCTGTTGCTGGATCAATCTGAGAGTATATATAACTATAATGTAGTCCAGTATTCGGCGCAGAACTTCCTGTTATAGTTGTGACAATGTGCTCAATTGATTCTATATAGCTTGGCTGTGGCATAATAGTTACACATTAGGACAAGTGGTGTCGGAGCTATTATATTTATGTCGGTCTATTGTGCATTGAACAATATTTAACACTTCATTAGGCATAGCATGAGCTTTTACTACATGCTCAACTGCTCCAAGAGCTTTGAACTTTTCTTTAACATCTCTACTATCTTGATTTGATAATACTATTATTACAGAATCTCCTAGTAGCCCAGCTTCGCCTGCCTCTTGTAAGAATTCAAATCCATCCCTTCCTGGCATTATCAGGTCTGTTGCTATTGCATCATAATCATTACCCTCTTGTAGTTTTTTAATAGCATCATTTACAGAATTGGCTACCACAAGATTGTGACCAGCCTTACTAAACTTAAGTGCATATATGTCTGAAATAAACCTATCATCGTCTACTAATAGTATTTTGTATTTTCTTCCTGGACTTAGTTGTGTTACCATAATATATATTATACAGTATTTCTATCAGTATTTATAGTGTACTTTTCTAACTCAAGTACGGCTTTATTTTGAGGCTCTGTGACATTTTCTATCGAAGAGGTGTCACCACTTTCTGCCAGAAGTAGACCACCTAGTGAATTTACTTCAGAGAACGGTATCTCTCTTTGGAAGGCCTTCATTATTGCATCTTGCTTCATAGTAACCATGCCCTGTTTCTGTACTACATCACGCAACTTATCGTCTGTTGGCGATGTTAGTATTGTATGCTCAAGCTCTGGACTTGTCTCAAACATTTCAAATACTGCTATACGACCCTTAGTTCCAGATGGACACCCTTTAGTTCCAGTCTCTATAGATAGAATATTGTCTGGTATATTGGGTACAAATTCTCTAGGTAGCCCCTTAAATTCGCTCTCCAACATTGCATGCATACCCTCGCTTACTGGAGTCTCTATGCCAGTATTCGGACATATTCTACGCACAAGTCTTTGAGCTACTCCTAGTACCAGAGTTGGAGCGATGAGATAAGGATCAACGCCCATGTCTATAAGTCTGGGGATTATACCTGTAGCATTATTGGTGTGTATTGTAGAGAGTACGAGATGACCAGTTAGAGCAGCCTGAACAGCGAGCTTTGCTGTTTCAGTATCGCGAATCTCTCCAACCATTATGATGTCTGGGTCTTGACGCAAGGTAGTACGCAATCCAGTAGCGAAGTCATAGCCAATTTCAGGGCGCATTTGAGACTGATTAACTCCATCTATATAATACTCTACAGGATCCTCAAGTGACAGAACATTCTTTGTAGATCTGTCAACCGATGAGAGCATAGAGTACAATGTTGTAGATTTACCAGATCCTGTTGGTCCAGATATTAAGATTAGTCCGTAAGGTCTTTTAATCGCTCTTTTAATCATCTTTTCATATCTGTCAGACAAGCCCAGATTATCTATTGAGACAAAGCCCTTGTCTCTATCTAATATACGCATAACAACTTTCTCTCCATCGTAAGTTGGGAATGTTGATACACGGAAATCTACCTTACCACCACCGATAACAGCGGAGAATCTCCCGTCTTGTGGCTTGCGCCTCTCATCAAGTCTTAGGTCTGATAGAACCTTAATACGCGCCACGATACTCCTATGAGTACGGCGCGGGAGAGTTATACTAGTGTGTAATATTCCATCAACTCTGAAGCGTACCTTAACCCCACTCTCGCCTTGCTCTATATGTATATCAGATGCCCTACCCTCTACAGCATAGCGTAATATTGTCGCAACTATTTTTATTACAGGAGCATCTTCTCTTAATTGATCACCGACACCGTGTTCTTGTTTATCTATCTCGTCTTGAATACTCTTCTCCTCACCTGAGATCTGGATATCAAATTCATTAAGAGCATCACCAACTTCTCCAGTGAGACCTTTATACATATTTAAAACCTTATCAAAGCTTTCTTGATTTATTTTAAAGACCTTAAATGGTATTCCTGCTTTTCTTACAATAAAGTTAAGTGCATCCAGTGCCTCAAGGTCTGATGGCTCAATCATACCAACCTCAAGCACATTATCCACTAATCCAATAGGGACTAATTTGTAATGAGTTGCTGAGTTTGCAGGTATATAGTCCAATATCTCACTAGGTATAGTAGTGGTTACTGAGCGTTCAGGTATTGCAGTATGTGATTTATTACCACCTAATAACATACTACTCTCTTAATAAAACGCCGTCTGATAAATCTCCGCCACTTGTTATTGTCACTTCTATTGCCTCTAGTGGAGCGAAGGGATCTGGTCTACCTATTGGCTCCGGTACGATGCTCCTACTAAAGTCTTGTAGGCTCAGGTAAACATCACTCTCAAATATGCGTCCGTCTAAACGAATCTTCTCCATATTTGTCAGTATTTGTAATAACTCTCTATCATCAACCAGATGCTCCGAACTTGTTGTAGATAGAATTCTATCACTACTAGAATCAGATTGATTAGACATACTATACCAAACTAGTAATGCTATCACTATAATTACCACTATCAGTATTCCTTTATTCTCTTTTAAGATATTCATATTATATTATATTTTACTTAAGCCAATATGTTCTAATTCCAACATCAAATTTATACATATTAGGCTGATCAATGTCTTCTTCTCCTAGTATTCCACCTATTGATCCTGTACCAACTCTTCCTGCTTGTGAGATTGATAGGTCTACTAAGTCTACTATTCGTAAACTTCTCTCTAGATCTTGTAAGAATGCTTTAAATTCGTCATAAGTTGCTACTGCTGAGAATTCTAAGACAATTGTTTGATATGGCTTAGCAGCAGCAGAGGCAGAATTGAATCCCACAGCGCTACTACCTATCTGAACATCAGTATCGGTATCTACAGCTCTCTGCACCTTTACAGAACCTATTCGTATACCTCTCACTGATGCAATTCCATCAATATCAAGTATTAGATGCACATTATCTACATGGTCTGGCAATAATTGTCTAAGTCTACTTTTTTTATCTGTACTAAATAGGTTAAATCTTGATAATAGAGTTCGCTTAAGTGTTTGTATCTCTGATGCCCTACTTAAAGCCTTGTCATATTGGAGTGTGTCAGTTTTTATCTTCTTCGCACTATCAAAGGTTGGCTTCACATAGCCAAATATAAGAGCACCTGCTACTCCTATAAATATAAATGATAGTATAATTTTTGTCATAATGATTATTCTAAATTACCAAAATCTCCGAATTCTCCAAGATTACTATCACTTTCCTGAACTTCTCTATTTAAGCCACTGTTGCTATTTTGTAATTGTAACATAGCAACAACTGACGAATACCGAATAGCATGTAAATTTATGTAACCCTCTACTGTGAATGTGACACCGTCTTTAACTAAATTTATATCTGAGAATATAGGGTCTTTAATGATGGTACTCTCACCAAATCTACTAGATTGTAATGCTATAGAGTTTACACTCTTTGCCTTACCCTTGAGAGAGAATGTTGCTATGTCATTACTTTTTTGATTATATTCAAGTTCTATAAATTGAACGCCGGTAAGGGTGTCGTGCTCAAGAGACTGCAGGAATACTGACGGCGCAGTATGATTCTCTAATATCCCTTCAGCTACTCGTATTCTCTCTGAAAGCAGTGTCATTTTCTCTAGCAGTCTTAGGTTAAATGCTCCTCTAGTTTTCTCTAGTTGCTCTACTTTATTATCAAAATCAGCAATGGCTAAGTTTTTATATAAGAATACACCAACAGATAGAACAACTGAGACCACTAGTGATATTATGGCAAGTAGCATTATAATATCCAGACCACTGCTTTTATACCGTGCACTAACAGGGGCACCAGCTCGTGAGACGGGTCTTTTTGGAATAAATGATGATTTAATTTTTGATTCCATATCTTATTTAATGATCTCCATATAATTGACGCAGAGCTAATCCTGTGGCTACTGTAAATTCAGGCCCGACCTCTTTGAGTACATCATCTAAGAAGGCTGGAGTTACCACCTTATTAAATGGGTCTGCAATTTCTATCAGATTATCCACTTTCATTTCTGTATACTTAGTGAATCCGTGCATAGCTGTACTACCTCCACAGAATACTACCTTAGCAATATTCTTATTATGCTTCTTCCCATAACTTAATAGTACCTTATTTACACCAGCAAAGATATTATTAAGTGTTGATAACATAGCTCTAGAAACTTTCCCCTCTGTCTTTGTCTCATCAGTATTAAGTCCACTAAGTCCAATATCTTTCTTAAGTTGTTCTGCCTTTTTAAAATCAACATTGATTGCGCGAGTTATATACAGAGTAAGGTCTTGAGAACCCTTGTGTATTAAGTGACTCATACGCACAATTCCTCTCTCTAGTACATAAATCTTAGTTGTAGATGCGCCAATATCTACTATTACAACAGGTGCAATACCATTGCCTAATGCACCACGAGCTGAGCCAAATACCTCAAGTTCATAGAATGAGACATTGAGCCCAACCTTACTGATTGATGATTGGTAGTCATCAAGTATATTATTATGTATTGCCACAAGGAGTACCTCAAGAGTGCTACTAGGCTCTTTTTTCTTTACAGAATCAGATACTCCTCTTATCTCACCTCCTCTAGCTTTTGTATTATCTTGTGGTATTACAAACCAATCCATCGTAACCTCATTTATTGGTACTGGTATATATTTACGCGCCTCTAGTGGAACCATTTTATTTAATTGACCTTTAGACATATTTGGCATCTCTATGATTGATGTAAGACTAGATGCAAATGGTATTGCTACAGAAGCAGTGTTTGTAGATATATTAGATTCTCGTATTAAGTCTGTGAGCGCCTCTGCTATTTGGGCTGGTTGCAATTTGACAACCTTACCTGCTTCAGCACCGGCATATGGTCCAAGTGTAATAGCTCCATAGGTCTCTAGTATTGCCTTGCCACCCTCTTTTTTAAGTTGTACAATTTTAATACTTGAGGATCCTATATCTATACCCATAACACTGCTATTGCTACCAGAGCCACTAAATATATTTGCTAATTTAGATTTTATTTGATCAAGTATATCCATTCATATTATAATACCACAATAAGGTCATAATCAATTGTAATACCTGTGTATAATAATAACTATGATACTATTTAATTTTAATAAATCTATTAGTTATTTATTGCAGATAATATTCCCAAATTCTAAACAAGAGAATGTTATTAACAGACTTAATGGGGTATTCCCCCTACATATCAATTCTAATATAATTCGATGTAATAAGAGTAAGTCAGAGTACAGAGTAACATCTCTTGCAGATTACTCAGATTATAAAGTATCTGCATTGATACACTCTCTTAAATACTTGCGCAGTAGGGAGTCCATAAGGATTATATCTAGGACTCTTGGTGATTACTTATTAGAGATGGTATCAAATTATAAGACTGTTTATCCTTCTAGACAAATAATAATAATACCAATACCATTATCTAAAAAGAGAAGGAGGGAGAGAGGCTTTAATCAAATAGAATTACTATTAAGTAAGATACAAGTAGAGTATCCAGAACTGACTCCTTTTATAGATTATAGAGTGTTGGCGAAGTATAGGCATACTAAGCCTCAGACAAAGCTTTCTAGAAAAGAAAGATTAACAAATGTTAAAGGTTCTTTTAGAATTAATAAGAAGAGTGGTGCAAGTATTAATGGTGCATATATAATTCTCATAGACGATGTTGTGACAACAGGAGCAACAGTTATTGAAGCAAGTAAGACTCTTACACAATCTGGAACAAGTAAAGTAGACATAGTCACAATTGCTTGACCTGGTGGTTAATATCTGATACTTTCATAGTATCATTATTAGTCTAATAATATAAATATATGCTTAATATACTTAAAAATAAAAAATGGTCGCTTCTTATAGTCTTGCTATTTTTCATCTGGGGCGGGATTAGCTACCAGTGGTATTCGTGCAGTGTTAAGGGTCTCTGCCAGTGGGAAGTAATCGTAATGATATTAGTTGCATTTATATTAGGATCACTCTTTAGCTATTTATGGGGCAGCTTAACCAATACTGATACAGGTTCCATTGATACATCAATGCCACAGAAGTATGTAGGAGTGTTAAAAGATGATCTAAAGATAATTGAAGGTATTGGACCAAAAATTGAAGAATTACTTAAGACTAATGGTATTAAGTCGTGGAGTGATTTAGCATCATCAAATACAGAAGAGCTAAAGAAAGTGCTTACAATAGGTGGGGACAGATTCCAGATGCATGACCCATCAAGTTGGACAGGCCAAGCAGCATTAGCAGTAGAGGGTAAGTGGGTAGAGCTTGAAAAATACCAAGACCTTCTTATCTAATAGCTTCTACCCTTAATTCATTGACCTTTTTAATTCTGTGTATTGGTGCTTTTCCAGTTTTAAATATTACTGAATGAGTTCCAGCTTTTCTATATATATGATACTTGGATACTTGGATATTCTTTGATTTGCACCCTGAGCTTTTATTTGAATTATATGATATTGGCATTGACCCATCTCCCCAGTCTAGAGAGTAGGAGGTACAAGTACTGCCGGCTATAGTAAAGTCAGCTGTTACTCTAAATGGTACGCTACCTCTTACTGGATTAAGTGATAATGAGTACCTTTCTACCTGCACATTATTAGTAATACTTGGTCTAGAAGTGCTCGGTCTAGAGGTACTTGGTGTTCTTGTGTCAGTTAATGTACCACTATGTCCAATGTGCCTACCCCCTATACAACCTCTATGCATTGCTCTTAGTGTACTAGGTCCAACTCTGCCGAATCCGGTAGTAGTAGGTGTCCCACGGCTAACAATACCATTAGCCGACTGCCACCGTTGGACTCCAGCCTCAGTGGCGGGTCCGAAGTGTCCAGTTACAAGATTTTGTGGATAAACTCCAGATTGTACTAAAAATTGCTGCAATCTAGTTACACTACTACCACTGTGTCCGCGTCTCATTTGCAAATTAGATTTCATACAAAAAAGTGGCGTGTGTACAGGTTGGACTATCACTTGATTTGGATCAGATGTTCCAGGTAATACCGTACTTGGATTATCTCCTAATCGTACCAATTGAGCTCTTATAGAGTCTGCTACTTTTGATAGTCTTGTTATCTCGGTGCGGAGCTCATCAGCTGTCATATTGGCAAATACCTGAGCAGGCATAGCTACAATAAATAATGCCATAGATAGTCCTAATATTATTCTCATAACTATTATTATCGCATAGTGCTAAATCTATGCAATAGAGTAATGCACATCACTGGTAGCCATATCTATACCCTGTCTCTCTAGCCAGTCTATGTCTGCTGTAGAGTTGGTAACTCCTACCACGACTCTTGCATTGTATTTCTTAGTAAGATTTCTTAATGAGAATATAGACCACCAAATTTTAAAGGCAATCTTTGTCCACTTCCTATCATCCCAACCAAGTAAAATAGTATTTGGATTGAAAGTACTTACAATTTTAGATATCTGCCATGGGTATTCTATTATTATACCAAGATTAGTAGGTCTATCACTACCCCACTCAAACTCTTTTGCAATTTTAAAGAATCCAAACAATAGGGTCCTATCACTAAGGTTATATTTTTGTAATAATTTATTTACTTCAAGTATAATATTTTTGTCGTACTCTTTTAGTTCAATGATTAATTCCCAGTCTTGCTTGGAAATATAATCTAAAGCATCTTCTAGAGTGATAGGGTTCTGTCCTGATCTTACTGGGTCGTGACTAAGGACAATCTCTCCTGTCTCACCATTTCTACGAATATCTATCTCCACTCCATTAATATTTTTATTATTAGAGCTCTTTATAAATGCTTCTATCGTATTCTCTACCCAACCGTCGCCTTCGCCAATACTCCAGCCTCTATGTGCTATTATTTGCATATATTATAAACTCATTTCTCTTAACAAACTTATCCTCTCTTGTATTGGTGGATGTGTACTAAATGCCTTACGCATAAATTTGCCACCTTTGCTCCTAGCTCCGAATGGATTAGATATGAACATATGAGCCGTGGCATTGTTAGCTCTCTTCATTGGGTGACTATAACTACTTATCTTCTCGAGTGCACTTGCTAGACCTTCTGGGTATCTGGTAAGTAATGCTCCAGAGGCATCAGCTAAGAACTCTCTCCTTCGCGAGACCGCCATTTGCATAAGCCTTGCCGTAAGTGGTCCTAGGAACATTATTAAGACGCCGACTACTAATGCTAGAGGATGTCTATTACCATTGCTAAGACCACCAAATATTGCCATTCTGCCTATCATATCTGCAATAATGGCTATGAACCCAACAAGTACCACTGCTACACTCATCAATAACATATCTCTATTACCAATATGTGCCAGTTCATGAGCTATAACACCTTCAAGTTCTGGTTTATCTAATACCTCCATTAGTCCAGTGGTTACAGCGACAGCGGAGT
>CAZGTE010000007.1:8623-18859 GCA_964528515.1 uncultured Candidatus Saccharibacteria bacterium | reverse complement strand
AATCTAGCATAGCCGCCTCCTTCATATTATCTACTCCAGAGATTATGTCCTTGTACTCTGGTTTAGGAGTATCAATACTTTCTTTTTCTGGTCTGGACTCTCTATTCACTCTGCGAATTTCTTTTATTTTACTTTCCCTACGAATTCTGTGTGCGCCAGCAGCGCCACCATAGACAAATTTAGGAGGCTTTGCTTTTCGATATTCTTTAGCTTTAGAATAACCTTCTTCTTTAAGAATTTTATAATATTCATCATCAACATATGGTGCTTTGCTAAAATTTTCTTTCATAATTATGTCTTATCTTGTGTACTACCTGTATTAGGGGTACTGTTAATAGGACTTGGTGCAGGTGCGGGGCTCGTCTTACCAGAGGTTGTGTCATTTGCGAATTCTATATAAGCATCTTCTAATTGCTTCTTTCTCAAGCTATCCTTACTTTGAGCAGCTGTCTGTCGCATCTCGCTGACCTTCTTATTCTTACTGTCTTGTAGTGTTCTTTTATACTCACGCATCTTTGTTATATTCTTCTCCATTCTTTCTATAGTAGACTTATCTTCTTGCAAATCCTTCTTATTTGTGGCATCAGTAGCACTATCTATCCTTGCTTTTAGATTTCTACGCTCCGTCTCTAGTGTTGCTATCTGTGCATCAACTGTACCCTTAGATGTATCTGGAGCAAGTGCTCGTACGGCAGAGAGTCCTTGAGCGAGTGTTAATGCTTCATTCTCTACTAGTTCTGTATAAGCTTCACGCTCAGAATCAATCTTATTGAGTCTTGCTTGCCCAACTTGTCCTGAGGAATCTTGTTCAGCTAATAGACTTTCTACTAGGGCCTTCTTCTGGCTAATTGAATTAGTAAGACCTGTATTAATGGTTGATACGGCGCTTAATTCCGATGTATTCTCAGATTCCATTCTTCTTAAATTAGATAATCTTTTTTGCAATTCTGCTATTTCCTGTTCTTCTTTTTTCATATCACCAGTCTTTCCACTAGTGTCTTTTATCTTAGATCGTAACTCCTCTTGCTTTTCAGTATTCTCCTTCATTTCATCAGCTATTTTCCCTCCTTTTTCTTTTAAGTCTTGATGTTGTCTCTCATTATCTTTAAGATTACTCTCTTCTGCCTTTGTAGATCTTTGTAATGCGGCAATCTCTTCGTTTGATATTTTTTCAGATTCTCTAATATCTTGGGCCTCAAGAGATAGTGCCCTGTCTCTCTCTGTCTCATATGCAAGCTTCTCTTTACTTGTCTTTGTTATTGCCTCATCATGCTTCTTGCCCCAAGATTCTCTATCTTTAGCTTTCTTTGCATTAATTACAGCGAAGCCTTCTCTAATTCCCTTACCAGCTTCTACACCAGTTCCCTTCATTATATTTTTGAATACTCCTGTTGTACGAACATCAAAGCCTTTCTTGCTTGTTTTATTCATATTCATACCAATATTTCCTATAGAGTCGCCAATGAGCCTACCAACACCCTTACTGTTACCATATCTAGTATTGGCAAGCTTCTCAAGACGGTCTCCCATTCCTGCAAATCCCTTACCTAGAGTATTGCGTCCAGCAAATCCAACACCGGCCATTACACCACCTATAGCCTTGCCTTGTATGCCACCAAGGACACCATTCACCCACTTACCTGCCCCACCAGCAGAATTCATCGCATTAGTAGAGAGCATTGTAGATATGCGTATTGCAGCCCATAAGAGACCAAGTCCTATTAGGAAAATAAAGATTGCATTCATGGCGCCTGGATTAGCACTAAGAACATTCTGCAGACCACTCATTAGTATTACAACAACTGACAACATAAATAACAATAATGGAGCTAGTACAGAATTATAAACAAGACCATTGCGCCACATAATCCAATATTTATTAAATGCTGGTATAAGCATCGCAGCAAATGCTAAGGACGAAGTCGCCATTAAGAGTATTAAGATAATCCACCTACCAATTAAAATAAAAGCTATTCGGAAGAATAAAATTGCAGTAGCTAAGGTTAATACTATAGAGGATATCCCCATAGCAATACCTTGCATAAGTCCTGATGATGGGTCAACATCAGGACTTATAGCTGGAGTCGCACTTTCTTCAGATCCCCAATTCCAAAACTTAAGTTCATCTACTGCACTTTCTGCCATACCTTTTACCATACCTGATAATGATTCCCCCAAAGAGTCAATCATCATACCTAGTGTGTATGTACCACCCATATTCTCAATGAGTGTTGTAGACATTGATGAGCCCTCTTCAGATACAGACTGATACATTGTAGAATTATATATCTGCACAGATGCCCAATTAGAAATATCTATAGGCACCTGAGCGAAGAAGAAGCTAAAGTTTATTAGTATTGCAACAGATAGAATGTTTACAATGATTCCTTTAAAATCTTTCTGTAGGCTCAGTATCTTGGCTATTGCTATATAGACGAACATTCCTATTATTAGAATATTAGCTATGTCTCTTGCCGCCGTCCAGACAATCTTAATAGAATCTAATAAAGGAAGTGTGTTCTGAGTAAAATTAAGAACTGTCCAAGTAAGTGATAAATCAAAGAATTTACCAGCAAAACCCAGTAATAACCCAGGTATAACTATAACAGCCGTGATAGCTAATGTAAGTTGTGCTATAAAAACCAGAATAGCCATACTAATTCTTTATATGACCTCGCCAATTATCAGGATTACACCAGCCATCATCCCAATTCCTATCTGTAATATTATATAGCCTCTCAATAAATGTTATTGTTCTATTATGTTGAGTCCGTGCATCAGATAAATCTGATGCACTGTGCAATGACCCAGTCTGTATTAATTGGTTAATTTCATCAATAACGAAGCTTGTATTATTTTGAGTATTAGATGAAGTAAGCACAGCTTGAAGGTTATTTAATAATGAGTCAGCTTTATCAGACCTATCTAATGACTCATTGAGAATATCAAGTAGAGGTGATATATGGTCTTTTATTACACTACTTGAATTATCTGCATGTTTAAACAGTGTATATGACACCTCATCACTATCAGATCCTGCTGTTATTTCTATGTCATATTCTGTTGGGTCTATCTCCACACCATGTTCATCATATATTGGAGGTGGTATATTTTCCGTAATACTTGAATAGCTTGCACCAGCTTCAGCCATGATATCTATCTCTGCTCTAGTCACTATATCCACCCAACAAGCATCTTCTTTTCTATGTAATTGCTCTACAAGTGCATAGAGCGCATCTATAGTAGATAATCGTATAGATCTTAGATCTCTCTCTGTTCCTACTGATCTAGCTAAGAAATTTAATCCAACATTAATATGTGCAAGAATAGATTCAGAGGAAGAGTCTTCTACCATTAGGTCTAGATAAGAGGGTCCATGGTCTGAATTACTAATGCCACGCAGACCACCAGAGCTTGTTATTATTCTATTATGAATATTACTCATTAGTGAGCCCACTAGCTCCCCCATCTCATCTGCATTCTCTGTCTGGCGTTGTCCTGTCATCAATGTGTAATTAACAATGTCTCTAATACTTGAGCCTGGGGTTACAATATTACAAATCTCTTCATATAGTCCATTACCTGCTGGTACCCACTCACAATGTTTACGCGGCTTGAATCCATCTCCTTGGTCAACCTCCCTATGGACATCTGTTAGATCGTTTTCTTTATCTTCAAGTAATTGTCTTAAGGATAATGCGAGCACACCAACTGGATTATTCTGAGGTTGTATTGTTAATAAGAATGTGTCCCAACTGAACTCGCCTCTTCCAGCTAAGAAATTGACAACATCATCTTTTTTATTATCAGGTATTGTTGACTTATATATATTTTCTGGAGCATTAGTAAATACCGCACTACCTCTTGCTAATGTCTCTCTTACATCATCTCTAAATGGCTCAAATATGACCTCAGTCCTAGCTCCGCTTGTAAATTGGTCCGTAGTCCTCCTATTGGTATCTTTACGAAGTCTTTCGTAATTTGTTACAAAAGCAGCCTCTCCGTCTTGAGTACTATTGACCCAATTAAGAGTACTCTTAGTCATAGAGGCTACCATTTCATTGCGCATCTTGACGGCTATGACATCAAGTACGCACTCCTTGTAGACAAGAACATTTGTATTATGGGCAACAGCATTCTCTGACACAGGTACGAAGACTCCCCTAGCATGCTCCCAGCCTATTGCATTTTGAGGACTACCTCCGCAATCAAGAATACCGGCACCACCATGTATAGAAGGAACTTGTGCTAGTAGGTGCGTAGGCGATAAGATTACTAAGATTAAGAGTAATAATAACATTTGTTTTGTATATATGTATGAGCTCATAAATTACATTGTGACATTAGCGACATCTTTAAGTATAAAATAAGTCTTTAGTCTGCTGAATGATTGTGTCATATACTCCTCTGCTTTTACAAAGTTGCCAGTACCCGATAAGCTTGCCGCAGGGTCACTAAACCCCTTGGATAAGTCCTCTAAGACTACGCTAAATTTGTATAGACTGTTTATAATTGCAAGGTGTACGGATGAAATGTCTTGTGGTGCAGGTATAGTTAGAATTGCATCACCAACCCCTCTATAAATACCTGATAATGAATAGAGTAAATTAAAATCCTCTTTAGAATTATGCTTCACAGCTCTTGCGTATATAGTGAGCTCATACTCACCTAGTCCAAATAATGGCTGCATTGCTTGATATAAAGCAGTTTTATATTGTAAGGTGCTAGACTTACTAATGTCATCAGTTATTAATATCGCTGAGATATTAATAGGTGTGTAATCAAGGGTGAATACTTCTTCTGTTAGCCTATTTATTATATCCTGTCCGCTTTCTTCAGTGAATGTGTCACTCCTCACTTGCTCAACATAAGGTCTTATAAGACTTCGAGTTAAGATATCAGTCTCTGTTAGAGGTGTGTCCATTACCTCATTTCTCATATTAGCAGAGGTTGAATTATTGGAATCTTTCCAGAGAGTGTCTATTGTCTGAGTTGTGTCTACAGAGTCTTCAATTGCATATTCTTGTATAGGAATAGTAGTAGTATTGGTAGTAGATATATACAAGGCACCACCAATTATAACCACACCAAAGATAGTGGAATATAATAATTTCTTACTCATCTTTGGAGTAGTATACATACACTTAAGTATAACACTAATACTACATAGGTGGCATCAATATATCCCCACCTTCACCCTTATTAAACTTTATGCCAAATGCTCCAAAGACTGAAGAAAGTGCGACAAACTCCCTAGCAAAGTTATCTACAGATTTATTATAAGCGTGTATATAGTTAATGGCACCTTCATCACTACTAGTCATCTTGGATAATTCTATAGTTGCCTCCCCTACCTCTCTATATGCATTTGCCAGAGCGATACCAAAAACCTTTATATTTTCTGGACCATCTATTTTTAATAATTCTTCTGCAAGGTCTATATATTTTTGAGCTAGAGACAGTAGTGCATCAGTATTACCAGGATTACCACGACCTTGTATGAATTCATTCATAATTTTTGGTTGATCACCAGTGGTAATAGCAAAAAGCTTAATTTTCTTTCCATAATTATTACCATAGTCACGCATTGCTAGTATTTTTGTATTTTCCTGTGGTAATTCTTTAGTTGGTTTTAGTGCGGTACGCTGTAGCCATCTCCATGGATTATGAGAATCTTGAGTAGTCTCTGTAGTTTGGGTAGTTTCCGTAATTACTCCCTTCTCTTTTTCTACAACAGGCTCCTTCTTAAGAGTTCTCATATCTTTTTTATAGTCAGAATGTTTAATATTACCTGAGTCTTGCCAAGAATTTAATAAATTATTACTTTGTTCAATTGGTCGGCTCTCTACCAGATCTTCATTATTTGATGATGCTTGAAAAATATTTACATTAGCTTTAGGAGATAGTTGATTATCAGAGCTATTAATAATTTCTGTATCAGAATATCTTATTTCTTCTGGAGAATTTTGTAATAAGGATACTACAGTCCATATAACTCCTATAAACAATATAATAAAAGTTATTATTAGTAGAGCATACTTAAAGTTTGTCATAATAAGATATTAGATACTTGAGCCCATCATTAGTATCATTAATCCAGAGCGTGTATTTAGAGGGAATACATTTACAATACAAAAATAACTAGGTCCGGCACTACCAAGTAGCCATTGTCCTGTTCTATTAGGTGGGCCAAATGAATATGTATTAGTTGTTAATGGACTCCATAGATAGGGTCCTCCGCGCGGTGGTCCAAGTTGAGTATATATTACAGGATTTACACATCCTATAATAGTAGATATTTGTCCGCCAAAATGGATTATAGCCTCTGACCTTGGAGCAGTAAATACTGCGAAAATTACAATAGGCAGTAGTAATATTCCAATTAATTTCATATAATCACTATACCATATTTGCAATCTTTTTTATTAAAAGTCCCCACTGTTTTAATGTAAGATTCTCTGCACGAGTATTCGTGTCTAATTCAAGATCAATAAGGATTTTAGAGTCTATCTTGAGATTATTAGTAAGCTTCTTGCGCTTCTGAGCGAAGCCTTGCTTGACCGCTCTAAAGAACTGCTCCTCAGTAATGTCATATTTAGTAAAGAAATCCATAGAGATATCAGCAATATGTAGTACAGCAGAGTCAACCTTAGGTACTGGGTTAAATAGCATTGCAGGTACCTTTTGTATATATTTTGGCTTACCATAAGCCTTTATACTCATGCTTAATATACTCTCTTTGGAGTCTCTTGCTACTATCCTCTTGGCGACCTCCTTTTGTACTAAGAGAGTCATACTTATTGGACGATGGGAAGACTCTAAGAACATTCTGATAATCTCACCTGTAATGTTGTATGGGATATTCGCCACTATTTTATATTTGTCTAAGGTGTCGTCCTGTACAAATTGGCTTATTTGGAAGTCCGTTATATCTTGATTGAGTAATATTAGTTGCTTGCTCTCTATTTGTTCTGTGAATCTTTCTTCTAATATCGGTATTAGCTCAGTATCCTTCTCTACTGCTATTACTGTAGATCCAGTCTCTAATAATATTTGGGTGAGGACACCTTTACCTGGTCCAATCTCAAGCACTGTATCTGTATTTCTAACATCAGCCGTCTCTACCATCTTACGCACCACGGCAGGGCTCTTTAAGAAGTTCTGCCCTAATGATTTCTTGGCTCTCATATGTAGCAAGTGTACGCTTAGAAGTCTATTAAGTCTACCTTGCCTCCACTATTTCCATCTTCTAGATCACGCACTGCTCTGCCATCTTCTGTGTATTCTGGATCAAGATCGTTTAAGAAATGTGATGGGATATTGGCTTGCTCTCTTCCATATATAGTGCGTGACGCAGCATGGGTCAAATACAACTTCTTGCCAGCTCTTGTGATTGCTACATAGAATAGTCTCCTCTCCTCTTCGTCGTCCACATTCTCGTCACCCATTTTCTCATGGGGGAAGAGTCCTTCCTCAAGTCCAGTGACAAATACGAAATCAAATTCAAGTCCCTTACTAGCGTGTACTGTCATAAGCTTCACTGCATTATTGTCCTCCTCTAGTTCGTCTTGATCTGTAGCAAGTGCTGCATCTTGTAGGATATTCTCAATACCAGCGAGAGGCTCTAAATTGTCATATTTTGTAGAGAGTGTTACAAGCTCTTTAAGGTTCTCTAGTCGCTCTCTTTCCTCTTCTGTACCATTCTTATACTTCTGCTCCATACCACTGGCCTTAATAATGTGGATTAATGTCTCAGAAGGCTTCTTAGTATTTGCCACTTGTCTTATCTCTGTAAGAATATTCTTAAATTTGCGCACCTTCTCTCGTATAGCTGGACTTAAGGATTCCTCTGACCCGTCTAGCATTTTAGTTAGTGTCATCTTGCCAATTCCACGACTCGGAGTACTCACTGCGCGCGTTAGGTCTACTGTACTATTGGGATTAAGTGCGGCGCGCAAGTAGCTTAGGACATCTTTAACCTCTTTCCTGTCAAAGAACTTAGTACCTAGCACTTGATAAGGTATGCCAGAGTATAAGAACTGCTCTTCAAGCCCTCTGGATTGGAAGTTGGCTCTATACAATACGGCAATATCTCTTGGTAGTACGCCTTCGTCACTAATAAGACGCTCGCACTCACTTACAATGTATCTTGCCTCATCTCCAGCCGAATAAGCATTATAAATACTTATTAAACTCCCTTCAGGATTCTTAGTGAAGAGATTCTTGTCTTTCCTATTTGTATTCTTTGTGATTATGTCATTTGCTGCTGAGAGAATATTCTGCGTTGAACGGTAATTTTGCTCTAAGAACACTGTCTTTACATTATCAAATTCATTTTCAAAGAGATCAATGTTCTCAGGCTTCGCCTGACGCCAAGTGTAGACACAATTATGCGTTACTATATTATTTGCTAAGAAATTATGAGTACGCTCAATGTCTAGGTCATATACATCTACTACAGAGTCTTTATTAAGATGCTCAACCTTTAATACATGATCCCATTCTCCAAAATTATTACACATTATCATACCTGCTCGTACAGATGACGCTGGCAAAAAAGGTAATGAGTTCTTCTCTCCTCTTCTTGTTGTCATTCTGCCAATCTTTGCTGCATATACAATATGCGCTTCTGGTAAAGTGTTTTGCAATTTATCTAAGATGTCTTGCCACTCTAGCATACTCACTCTTTTAATCTCTAATCTCCAATTTTCTTTTTTATGTCCACCCCATCTTGTCGAGAAGCCAGCTTTCTCCAAAGCCTTTTTGCCTTGTTGGTCATCTCCATATACAGAGATGCTGTGTAATACAGAGTTACCTCGCGCATCTGCACAAATTGTTGCAATTATGTTGCGTCTATGTGCTCTACTAGCTTGCGCTCTATGATGTGGGTATTCTTTATATAAGCCAGAATCCTTTAATAGTTTTTGTGCTGACTTCTCAGTATCAAATTGTGTAAATATGCTACTTATAGCCTCTTGGTCGTGTACATATCCATTTTGTATTTTTACTTTTGTTTTCCTTGCTACAAAAGGGATAGTCGGGATTTGATATGTTAATGATGTTATGTACTCATATTTACGAGCCTCATTTATTGTATTGTATGTCTGTATTATCCACACTGCATCAGCATGCTCATGTATACATCTCTGTGCATATCCTAGTACCGATTTCTCCTGACCTTTTGTATATGTTTGAGATACGCCAATGCGCCACCCAGTACCTTTTTTATACATAATATATGTAAAAAATATTTGAGGAGATTCGCCCAGCTTGTGCTTCGCAAAATGTATATGCTCAGGAGTACTCTCTAATACTGTGCCAGATTTAAATGAGATTTTAATAGTGCCCCTTTTAGCTCTTTTTTTGTATATTTTAGTAACCTCCGAAGACTTGAAGTTGCCACCGCCATAGTTTGATAGTACTTCATCTCCTATTTTTATATTTTGTATACTTCTCTTTTTGCCATCTGCCATTGTGATTTTAGTATTTACTACAAGACACTGATCCCCATCTCCCACGACACAGATGTTCTGACTGTCTCCGACGAGTAGTCGCACAAGGTCATATTGCACAGTATTGGTATCCTGATACTCATCTATGTGTATGTATTGCCACCTCTCTTGATATTTCTTTCTGATATCTAAGTTCTCAGAGAGTAAATTATGAGTCTTGATTAAGAGGTCATCAAAATCTAGTGACCCTTCTTTCTTTAATGATTTCTCATATTCTTCCCATACCTTTGCAGCAATCTCTCCAAAATAATTTTGCCCTTGTGCAGATCCTGTGAATTCTTCTCTGTCATCGTTATTACCTTTAGCTTTGGATATTATACCTAATATTGTCTTAGGTTCGTATTGCTTGGGGTCGTATCCAAGCTTGCTTAAGGCATTCTTAATAGCTCTTAGGGAGTCTGCTCTGTCAAATATAGTAAAATTTCTCGGAATACTAAGTTCTTTAGCATTCTCTCGTAAGATGTGCACGCCAAGTGAGTGGAATGTCGCCATAAATGGCATAGCCATACCACTTGCCAGAGCATTGATAGGTCTGTTAATCTCAGAGTCTTCATTTAAAAGGCTCCTCATACGCTGACGCATCTCCTTAGCAGCTTTATTTGTAAATGTTACAGCAAGAATATTGTGAGCCTCCACACCACTCTTAATGATATGTACTATTCGGTGCGTAATCGTCCTTGTCTTACCAGCACCAGCACCAGCAACAATTAATAAAGGTCCTTTA
>CAZGTE010000007.1:5132-8523 GCA_964528515.1 uncultured Candidatus Saccharibacteria bacterium | reverse complement strand
CTGAGCGGAAATATTGCAACCAACACATCTAAAAATGGCGCTCTTGGACTACTGTGTGCCTCATTGATTAATAAGGGTACCACTACCTTGCACGGTATACCGCGCATAGAGGAGATTAGCCGTATGCTTGAGGTCTTTAAGAGTCTGGATATTACTGTGGATACATTACCAGACCCTGAAACAGGCGAACAGACCACACTTAAAATTACTCCACCAAAACAGTGGGACATAAGCACAATAAACAAAGAGTCTGCAAGTGCTATGCGCTCCGTGCTTATGTTACTAGGATCTCTGGTGCATATAGACAAAGATTTCCGCCTACCTCATGCTGGTGGATGTGATATGGGAGAGCGCACTATATCAGCACACAAGCATGGGCTAGAGGAATTAGGAGTGAATATAAATACAGAAGAAGACTACTACAGTGTAACCAACAACGGACTTAAACCAGTAGACATAGTAATGTATGAGGCAAGTGACACCACTGCTATAAACTTAATAATTGCCGCCGCTCTAACACCTGGTAAAACAGTAATCCGTTATGCTCCACCGAACTATCAAGTGCAAGATGTATGCTTCCTTATGGAGACCTTTGGAGTAAAGATTGAAGGTGTCGGCACGCACATACTCACAGTGCACGGAGTTGAGGAGATAGACAAAGCCGTAGAGCATTATAATAGCGAAGACCCCATAGAGAGTATGTGCTGGATTACTGCTGGTGTTATGACTGACTCCGAGATTATAGTGGAGAGATGTCCTATAAGATTTTTAGAAGTTGAGCTACTTAAGTTGAAATATATGGGACTCAAGTTTGATATTGGCGATGAGTACTCTGCAAAGAATGGTAAGACAATACTCGTAGACATTACAGTACATATGGACAAGAGTGAGCTAACTGCACCAGAGAATAAACTGCACCCACTACCCTATCCAGGTATGAATGTAGACAACCTGCCATTCTTTGCTCCTATTGCAACTCAGGCGCAGGGCAAGACATTGATACATGACTGGATGTGGGAGAGCAGAGCAATACACTTTACAGAGCTCAGTAAGTTAGGAGCGTCGGTTAAGTTATTAGACCCACATAGAGTAGAGATTACTGGCAAGACACCACTTAAAGGAGCTCAAGTAATATGCCCACCTGCCTTGCGCCCAGCTGTGATAATAATGATGGCAATGCTTGGGGCTGAAGGAGAGAGCATATTGCGTAATGTATACTCTATAGCTCGCGGATATGAGAATATTGCTGAGAGACTTAATGCAATAGGTGCAGAGATAGAGATATTGGAGTAGCTATTGACAACAAAGTTATACACAGTACACTATGGTAGCTGTTGACGAACAAGTTAAGTGCGTTACAGTATGAAGATACAAATAATTTATATATTACCATTATATATAATCCACAGAATATAACAGATACGGTAGACTGACAGTAATTTTTTTCACATATTAAACAGACAAATACAAATACAAGGACTTTTGCATCTATTAGCGTGTCCATATTCTTTGCTTTCGGGCTAGTATTACCATCAACTGCTGATGCTAATATATTAGATAAGTTCGCCTCCCTATTCTCTAATACGATTGAATATACAATGGATAAGGGCTATAGCTCTCAGAATATACCTCTGTTGCGCGCTGCGCGCAACTTAGACCCTACTCCAGCAAAGGGTGGTGGTAATATTGTTATCCATAATGGATCTGCTCTCGTATCTGAGAGTGGTCCTATTGGCGGAGTAACTCAATTTACAGAAGGAAATAAAGACGGCGCACAAGTTAGTGTATATGTAGTACGCGAGGGTGATACTCTCGGTGGTATAGCAGAGACATTTGGAGTATCTACTAATACAATTAAATGGGCCAATGACATCAAGCGTAATTCCACAATAAAAATAGGACAAAAGCTAGTAATACTCCCTATTACAGGTATTAAGTACACTATTAAAAATGGCGGTACTCTAAGAGATGTAATAAAGATGTATGGTGGAAATATAGATGAGGCGGCAGAATACAATGCAATAGGTCCAGACGAGCACTTGACTAAAGGCACTGTTGTTATAATTCCAAATGGAAAGATAGAGACACCGGAAATTGTAAAGAATAGTAGGGTTGTTTCAATTGACCGAAGTAGTCATACATCTCGTGTAGACTCTACAGGATTCTTTGTTCACCCTCTTAATCGTAAAGGTATACGAACACAAGGTATACATGGATTTAATGCAGTAGATATAGGAGCTCCTACAGGGACTCCTATCATTGCAAGTGCCGCAGGAGAGGTAATAGTAGCCAAATTGCGCGGGTGGAATGGCGGATATGGCATATATACAATCATTAAACACAATAATAATACACAGACAGCATATGCTCATATGAGTAAGAACATTAGCTGGGTAGGACAGAGTGTAGTACAAGGACAAGTAATTGGCTATGTTGGGAATACAGGACGCTCTACAGGACCACACTTACACTTCGAGGTTCGTGGTGCTAGGAACCCTTTCTAATAATATTGCTAATCAGGCATTACTAAAATTATTAAATTATTAGATATTAAAAAACCCTACAATTGTAGGGTTTTTTAATGATTATAGAATAGTTGATTAGACCATCTTGACATCTATACTTACTCCAGATGGGAGTGATATATTTGTAAGAGCTTCCATAACCTTAGCCTCTGGGTTCAATATATCTATGAGTCTTTTGTGTATACGCTTCTCAAATTGTTCTCGTGCGTCTTTGTTGACGAATGTTGAGCGTAGTACAGTGTACTTCTTAATCTCAGTAGGCATCGGTACAGGTCCACGCACCTCAGCGTCAAAGCGCTTCGCAGTGTCTATGATCTGCTTCGTAGATAGGTCCAGTAGCTTATGCTCATATGCACGCACATGTATACGCAATTTTTCTACAGACTTTTTCTTTGATGCAACTTTTGTCGCTTTCTTAGCAACAGTTTTTGTTTTTTCTACCATAAGATTATTTTATTTGTAATGTACAACTTATTATGGTAAGTAATTTACCACAGACTCTATATAAGCACAAGGTTATGGCTCTATGCCACAACCTTGGTTACAACACCAGCACCAACTGTGCGTCCTCCCTCTCGTACAGCGAAGCGCATCTTGTCCTCAAGTGCGATAGGTCCCACTAGCTTAACCTTGAATGTTACTGTATCTCCTGGCATTACCATCTCTGTGCCCTCAGCAAGAGTTACCTCTCCAGTAACATCTGTTGTACGCACATAGAATTGTGGCTTATATCCAGTGAAGAATGGTGTGTGACGACCTCCTTCTTCCTTAGAAAGGATGTATACCTCAGCTTCAAACTCTGTATGTGGAGTTATTGAGCCCTTAGCAGCAAGCACTTGTCCGCGGTGCACATCATCTTTCTTAGT
>CAZGTE010000007.1:3477-5032 GCA_964528515.1 uncultured Candidatus Saccharibacteria bacterium | reverse complement strand
AAGTACTCATCCATAGCTGCTGTAAGCTCAAGGATTTTCTCTACCCACTCGTCTTTCTCTGTTGCCTCTACTGCCTTAAGAGCTGATCCTCGGATAAATGGAGTATTCTCTCCATCATACTTGTATTGTGTAAGAACCTCGCGGATCTCCTCTTCTACAAGCTCCATCATCTCCTCGTCAACATCAGGCATATCAGTCTTATTAACAAATACGATTACCCTAGGTACGCCAACTTGCTTAGCAAGTAGGATATGCTCACGAGTCTGTGGCATAAGACCATCAGTTGCGGCTACTACTAGGATTGCGCCGTCCATCTGTGCGGCTCCTGTAATCATGTTCTTGATATAGTCGGCGTGGCCCGGTGCATCAATGTGAGCGTAGTGACGATTAGCCGTCTCATACTCATTGTGAGATAAGGCGATAGTTATACCGCGCTCTTTCTCTTCTGGGGCATTATCGATGTCGTCGATACTTACCTTCTTTACATTCTGTCCGTCTAGGAACAGTGAGTTAAGGATTGCAGCAGTAAGTGTTGTCTTGCCGTGGTCTACGTGACCAAGGGTACCAACATTTATGTGATCCTTATCTCTGTTAAATTCTTCTGCCATAATATTTTATGTTATTTATAATTAATAATTTCTGCAATACAATAACTAGTATTGATGCAACCTTTGCTTACTCCGCGAGAACGAATAATAAACAAAAGCAATATCAAAAATCGTATAGATTGCGTACGATGTATACTATCAAATAGAGCGAGATAGTCAAATTGTTGTGGTACAATAAGATTATGAAGATGTTGGCAAAAGATTATTTTAATGAGTTCAAGAATCTTGTCAATTTTGATTTAGACGAGTGTATAAGTAATTTACAAGAGCCACAAAATGGAGGATTTGAGTTCTTGCTTGAGGCGAGCGCCGTATATTCGTCTAATATTGAGGGTAATACAATGGATGTAAACTCTTTTATGAATTTTAAGTCTCTAGGTACGCCAAAACCAAAAGAGTTTAAAGAAATAGCAGACTTAAAAGAGGCTTATGATTTTGCGCGTACCAACAAGCTTACCGAAGACAATTTGCTTATTACACACAAAATACTTTCAAGGCTTATAGTAAGTCCAGGCAACAGTGGAGTATATAGGCAAGATAAGATTGGTGTATTTTCTTCGCGAGGTCTTGAGTATATGGCAGTTGAGCACGACAAGGTAGCCGGCGAGATGCAGAAACTCTTCGAGACAATTACATCAATCAAGAGTGAGGATTTGTTAACTGCAGAGGCACTCTACCTTGCTTCTACTGCACACTTAAATTTTGCCCATATCCACCCATTCACTGATGGGAATGGTAGAGTTGCCCGCTTATTGGAGAAGTGGTTACTCTCTGAGTTTATCGGAGAGAGGGCGTGGCTTATAGAATCCGAGAAGTTTTATAAAGAGCATTTACAAGAGTATTATGCCAATATCGCTCTTGGTGTAAATTATTATGAATTAGACTACAGTAAAAGTATTCCTTTTTTACAAATGCTTACACGGGCCCTGCAGAAAAGTTCACATCAT
>CAZGTE010000007.1:0-3377 GCA_964528515.1 uncultured Candidatus Saccharibacteria bacterium | reverse complement strand
CGCGGCAGAGCCGCGCGGACTGTTGGGAATTATGACCAATATCTTATGCGATATATAGAGTATTCAGAAGTAAAGGTACCTAGTGATATCACAGAGACATCTGTGCGTGAGTATAGGCTCTGGCTCAATAAGCAGACTAGCAATAGTGGTGAGACCTTGAAGAAGAATACACAGAATTACCACCTAATAGCCCTACGCTCTTTCCTTAAGTATTTACACAAGAGAGATATTAAGTGCTTAGCTGAGAGCAAGATAGAGTTGGCGAAGGTTGGCGATAGAGACTTAGATCTCATAACTTATAATGAATTAGAGCGGTTATTGCAAGCTCCAAATATGGGTAAGGAGACAGGTACATTAAAGGCATTTCGAGATAGTGCCATATTACATACCCTATTCTCCACAGGTTTAAGAGTGTCGGAATTATGCAGTCTTAATTCTGACTTAGACCTAAGCCGTGACGAATTCTCTGTACGAGGCAAGGGCTCTAAAGTGAGAGTGGTATTCCTCTCTATTTCCGCCAAGAAAGCTATTAAAGAGTACCTAAAGGCGCGAACAGATATGGATGAAGCAATGTTTATATCACTAGCAAAGGGAGCGCAAAGCAGTGGAGATATGCGACTCACTCCCCGATCTGTAGAGAGGATAGTTAAGAGTAGAGCAATAGAGGCGGGTATAAGCAAGAGAGTAACACCTCATATAATCCGTCACAGCTTCGCTACAGACTTACTTGAAGGTGGCGCAGACCTGCGCTCTGTGCAGGCACTACTTGGGCATGCTAATATCTCTACTACGCAGGTATATACTCATGTGACAGACAAGCACCTGAGTGACATACACAAGGCATTCCATAATAATCGCAAGAGGGATTAGTGTGATATAGTAAATAAATTATGAAAATAGTGTCTTGGAATGTTAATGGCTTTAGGGCTGTACACCGTAATGGTTTCTGGGAAGGGTTTGTGGCTATTAAACCAGACATAATCTGCTTACAAGAGACTAAGATGGAGATGGAACAGATGCCAGAGAGCCTAAGAGAGATGAAGGGTTATGTATCATTCTGGAACAGTAGCAAGAAGCGTAAGGGTTATAGTGGCACTGCAATATATGTAAGAGATTCAATTGCAAATAAAATAAAGAAGGTCCACTACGGACTAGGGTCAGAAGAATATGATGGAGAGGGGCGACTAATCACTATAGAATTTGAAGACTTTGTAATATCTAATGGGTATTATCCTAATGGCGGTATGGGTCCAGAGAGACTGTCCTTTAAGCTTGGGTACTATGAGACATTTATGTCCTTTATAGAAAATGTCCGTAAGAGACAACCAAATGTCCTTTGGATGGGAGATGTGAATACGGCACATAATGAAATAGACCTAGCAAGACCAAAGCCGAATGAGAAGAATACAGGATTCTTGCCTATTGAGAGGGAGTGGATAGATGAGATGATATCCATTGGCTATATAGACACATTTAGACACTTCAACCCCAGTAAGGCTGATATGTATAGTTATTGGGATGTGAAGACTAGGTCCAGAGAGCGCAATGTAGGCTGGCGTATTGACTACATCTTTGCTAGTGAGGAACTTATATCAAGAGTTACACATGCAACAATTCATACAGGTATTTATGGCTCTGACCACTGCCCTATTAGTATTGATGTGGAACTGTAATATCAGTTAATAAAAAATAGATACTAAATTTTTTATTAAGATATGTGATGTTTAGCCCGCAATTTTGCTATTTCAGCATCATCTGCTTCTCTCTGCATCATTGCACCACTCTTACCCAGTTCCCTAAGCTCTGAATCCTCTAATTTTATAAGCCCTATTGCTTTTCTACTCAGATAGTCTTCTGTATTGTTATTTGAGTCATCTAGTACATCTTCAAGTAGTGCGTGTAGTATCCAACCAATGCGTGGACCAGGTGTCATATTAAACTTTTTTATAAGATAATTACCGTCAATCTTTAGCATTCCCACTGATATTGGGTCGCGTAGTGCCTCGTCTACCATTGCGATGTATTTGCGCAAGCGGAATGGTTGTTCTTTAGGTCTACCACTACCTATTCTGTCGCACATCCTTACTCTTAATAGGTTTTGTATATTACCCTCTCCAACATTAACTATCATTCTGCGTACGGCAGATATGGTCACAGTATCAGGATCAGAGAAGAACATATGCCAGCGTACCAATTTCTCAACAGTGTCAGAGACGCTTTTAGAGTATTTTAACCTATGCATAATAGCTTTTGCCATTCTAGCTCCTATTACCTCATGTCCATAGAAGGTGTAACCACCGCCCTTACTACGCCTACTCTTAGGCTTGCCTATGTCGTGCAAGAGACTTGCTAATCTTTCTTCAAGGCTTAGATTCTTGTCTGCTGCGTGCTGTAGAGATCTCAAGTTATGTTCGAAGACATCATATTTATGAGCCTTCTTGCCTTGCTCGCATCCTATTCCAGATCTTAACTCTGGGATTATGTACTCTAGTATTCCTAATTGCTCTGCTAATCCTATGGCTGTAATAGGAGTATTAGACATTATAATTTTATTGAATTCGTCCCTAATCCTTTCATGTGAAACCTTCTCTAATAAGGCTACATTATTGGCTATTGCCACAACCGTGGCACTCTCTATAGTAAAGTCTAATTGTGCAGATAAGCGTAATGCGCGCAACATTCTGAGTGCGTCCTCACTGAATCTAGTATTTGCATCCCCAACAGCCTTTAGTAGCTCACTATCTAAGTCAGATTGACCGCCATAATTATCAATTAGCTCCCCTGTAGATGGGCTATATGCCATAGCATTGACAGTGAAGTCGCGCCTCTTTAAATCATCTGTAATAGAATCACTAAACTCTATCTCATCTGGTCTACGAGCGTCAGTATACTTGCCTTCTGTACGATAAGGTGTTACCTCTATTATATTGTCTTCATCTGTTTCAGATGAAACCTTTATACCCACGGTGCCGAAGTTATTCTCATAGAATGTCTCATCTTCTCCAAACAATGCTTGGATTTGTTCTGGCTTCGCATTGGTTGTTATGTCCCAGTCTTTAGGTACTTTAACTAACAGTAAGTCTCTTACACACCCCCCCACTAGATATGCCTCATACCCACCAGTCTCTAGCACATTTGTCACACGTGTAACCTCTTTTGGTATTTTATCTTTATTAATCATATTATCAATGTGCACCTAGAGGGATTCGAACCCCCAACGACGGTTCCGAAGACCGCTGTGATATCCATTTCACCATAGGTGCAATAAGTAATATCATACTCTACATTCGCACTTACGCAACAAGTGGGTTAGTATGTTTAAATGTTACTTATAGACAAGCCAGTAGGGATAAGCTCATTCGGAGTAGTTGCTACTA
>CAZGTE010000006.1:0-19070 GCA_964528515.1 uncultured Candidatus Saccharibacteria bacterium | reverse complement strand
ATAATAACTATGATGTTTTTCTGTATATCGATAGGTAATTTCTAAATTATTTTTTTATCAGTAACTCTAACCACCTCTTCGAAATATTTGAAATTATTTGGAATATGATGCAAAGTTAAGTTTAAAATACTTACATCAAAAGCTTTATCTTTAAATGGTATAAAAAAGTTGTTCATTTGATTACTGTACTGAGTAAAAAAACTAGCTAATTTTTTCTTATTTTCCTGACTCAATTCAGAAAAATCTTCCAATCTTACATTTCCTTTATCGTATTTTTTTTTCAAAACGTTCCATATAATATCTATACTTATAACAACAACTACTTGAGTACCTTATCTACAATACCGTACTTCTGCGCCTCTTGAGCAGACATAAAGAAGTCTCTGTCCACATCCTTCTCTATCTGCGAGAGCTTCTTACCAGTATTCTTAGATAATATCTTATTAAGCCTGTCCCTTGTCTTGAGTATGTGCTTAGCTGTAATCTCTATGTCAGATGCTTGTCCCTGCACTCCGCCCCATGGTTGATGGATCATAACTTCAGAATTAGGTAGGGTGAACCTCTTACCCTTAGCTCCAGAAGACAGGAGTATAGACCCCATACTTGCAGCAATACCAATACACATTGTAGATACATTTGGCTTGACGAAGTTCATTGTGTCTAAGATAGCAAGTCCTGCAGTCACTGATCCGCCAGGGGAGTTGATATATAGGTGTATGTCTGCCTTAGGATCCTCAGCCTCTAAGAAGAGGAGTTGAGCGACTATGGTATTAGCCATATCATCATGTATTGCTCCAGTTACGAAGATTATACGCTCCTTAAGCATCCTAGAGTAGATATCATATGAGCGCTCGCCGTATTCTCCGCGCTCTACTACCATTGGTATTAAATTTGAACTTATCATTATGTGGATAGTAGCACACAGCCAATGTTTAGCAAATATATCTACCGAGAATACGTTTTTGAGGTACGACGACGAATATCGTCTATAATAACACCTCCAGTATAATCATAACTAAAAAATATGCGGTAGTTGCCAACCTTTAGTCCATATTCATTATCTCTAAGTTTTTTAATATTCAATCCTGCAGTATCTTTATTTATAAGCCGAGTCCTAGCATTATCTATTGCATCAAAATCACACTTTGAGATCTTGAGCAACAATTTATGCATTTTAGAAACCACGCTCTTTTTTTACCTTATCAAGAATCTTGCTAAATTCATTAAGTGGCATTCCCTTACCCTCATTATCATGTTTTGCATTCCAAACGCTCGTCCATACCTCTTTCTTCTTAGTTTTTCTTACAGGCCCGCTATTAATCTGTACAGGAGCTACGAATATACCTCCACTCATTGGGGTTATAGATACATAATCCGAGTCAAATTCGCTACGCACAGATGCTGGCACAGTAACCTGCCCACGACTTGTAATACGCCCTATTGTCGATGTTGAATTATTCATATATTCTTATTGTAAGATATTCTTACGCATTGTCAACTGTTTACAGGATCAAATTTACTTCTGAGATTCTAAGAAGTCGAAGACCATTTGGTTGCGCATTTGCATTGTTACATAAGCCATTGCAGAGTCCTTATTTGAGTCTTTGTGATGTTCCATTAAGTGCTTGGTCTCTATTTCTACATTCTTTTGGTCTGGTATTAGTCCCTCTTCCTCTGATATTTGATTTAATATCAGCTGTAGCTTGGCTTGTTTCTGTGCCTGGGGCTTTAATTCGTCTAAGAATTGCTCAGAAGTCTTATCAATGCTCTTTAGATATGCATTTAGGTTACTGCCAACTTGCTGTAAGTCGCCTTCAAATTGAGCCTGTAGTCTGTCTAGTTCATGACTAATAAGAACCGATGGTAATGCTATTTTAGTATCATTTACTACATCTTCTACGAACTGGGCTCGGCGCTTATTTAAGTCTCTTGCCTCTTTGTCTTTTTGTATTGTCTCCTTTAATTGTACCTTAAACTCATCTATATTCTTGAAGCCTCCTAGAGTCTCTAAGAATTCATTGTCTAGCTCTGGCAGGTCTTCTTCCTTAACCTTATCTACTTCTATTTGAGCCTTTTCTGGGGCTATGTTCTTCTGTACTAGCTCTATCTGCTTGCGTCTCTTGCGTAGGTCTAGGATAGATGCGGAGAGCTCATCATCAGTTACATTAATCTTAGCTTGTACACCAAAGGCTGACTTAGCAAATTTCTTATAATTTGACAGAGTGAATCGTGGTGGTATTGGAGCAGTGAGTGTATATTCTAAGTCCTTACCTTCTTCCAGTTGAGTTATTGTTATCATTGGAGCGTCTATTATTAGCGCTTTCTTCTCTTTTAGGACTTTAGGGTAAGAGTCTTTAATTGCTAAATTTGCTGCTTCTTGCGATATTGCCTCAGCGCCGACATTCTTGATTACCATCTCTTTAGGTACCTTACCAGCACGGAAGCCGTCAACCTCCACTATCTTACTGAAGTGCTTTAGAGCCTTATCTGTATATTTTGTAAAATCCTTTGAGGCAATTGTAATAGTTGCCTTAATCTCGCTACTCTCAGGTAGTTCTTTAAACTCTTTAATTGTGTATGTCATAATAGTGTATAAATTACCACAAGAGTGGTAATTCTACAATGTTTCTTTAATAAAAAATCTTTTTACAGGTTATAGTCCAGTATTTGATATCTCAATCTCAGTATAGTTCTGATCAACTGTAGGAGTCTCTAATGGCTCGAAGCTTCGGCGGTCTGTTTGAGTGTTACTAGTTTCGTTAAGGAAGTCTTCTGAGAAACTATCATTTACCATTAGAATATCTGCACCAGTCTCCTGTTGTAGATGTGAACCATAGAAGTACATACCTCCAAAAACTAATAAGACAACAATTATAAGTATTCCTATAATTGGACCAAATGATTTCTCTCTCTTCTTTTTAGGTACCTCATTATTAATTGGAGAATCTCCAATATTTGTATTCTGTGAATCATCAGTATTTTGACCTTGATTGTTAAATGTGTTTTGTGTATCTTGCTCTGGCATAATGTTTATTAATATTATTTGATAATCTTTTAAAATCTATTTTATTTTATTGTACCATAGTTATCTTCAAAGAAGTCTATGTTGTCTAACTTATAGACATTACCATCAGCATCGAAGTAGAGGGTGCTACCAACATAGTCGGTAGGGGTATCTAGATGTTCTGTTTTGTAGACATTCTCATATCCTTTATTAAATACTCCCTTATTCATACCTGAGGTTCCAAGCATATACAGACCTATAAGCATAGCTATAGCGACGGCTATTATTATGCCTACCACAATACCAAATGTCTTATTGCTCATTACTGTACAGTATATAGCACTAGTAGAGATGCTCTATGCATTATCCACAGTCTCTTCTTGCTCTGGTGTACCAACTGCTCTGATATCTATCTTATATCCTGTGAGCTTGGCAGCTAGGCGTACATTTTGTCCACCGCGTCCAATCGCTAGACTCTGTTGCTCTTCAAGAACATCTACAAAGGCATGAGGCTCCCCATCTTCAGTCTTTCCAAGTTCTACATTAAGAACCTCAGCAGGTGAGAGAGCATCCTCTATGAAGTGCTCTGGAGTCTCACTCCACTCTATTACATCTATTTTCTCTCCGCCGAGCTCGCTCATAACAGTAGAGACGCGTACTCCGCGACCTCCGACCATAGCACCGACTGGATCTAGGTTATTGTTCACTGCTTGTACGGCTATCTTACTGCGGGCTCCTGCCTCTCTTGCTACGGCCTTGACTTCTATCTCACCACTCTGAATCTCAGGCACCTCAATAGCGAATAGTTGTACTAAGAATTGTGGATGAGAGCGAGAAAGCTTAATGAATGAGCCGCGGGAGCTCTCATCTACCTCATATAAGTAAGCTCGTACGCGCTCTCCTTGTCTGTAGCGCTCTCCTGGGATCTGTTCCTCATAAGGGATTATGGCTGTAGCTCGTCCAAGGTCTACAAATAGGCTACCTCTCTCGAAGCGCTGTACATGTCCTGTTACTATTTGTCCCTCCCTCTCTCCGAATTCCTCAAGCATACTAGTGCGTTCTGCCTCGCGGATCTTCTGCATTACGACTTGCTTGGCAGTCTGCGATGCAATACGGCCAAAGTCGCTCTTAGTCTCAAGAGGGAACTCTAGTTCATCATCTATCTCAGCAGTCTTCTTGATAAGCTTGGCAGTAGTTATCATTATATGATGCTCTTCATTAAACCTTGTCTTTTCTTCTATTTCCTCATTACTTACTGTCTGATCTGTGTCATCAACACTATTCTCTTGATATACAAGACTCTCATCTACTACAATTTTAATTTGCTTAAATTCCAGATCACCAGTCTCAGGATTAAATACAGACCGAATTATCTGTCCCTTTTCTCCATATTCCTTCTTATATGCTGCTGCTAGCGCCTCTTCAATAGCCTTAAGGACTATATCGCGCTTAATGCCCCTATCTTGCTCCAGCTCGTCTAGTGCTAGTGTCATTGTTTTTATATCAAACATAATGTGTATTTTATTATTGTTAATTTAATCTGTAAATAAAAAATTCTGCAACTAAGCAGAATTCAAATATCTTTATTTAGTTGTATACATACTATATATCACAATTAAAAATATGCAAGCAAAAGTCTTGCAACTATATACCAATATGATATTATAGTGGTTATTAATAATTGTATAAAATATTATGAGCACATTATCTGTACCATTACCCTCTAATCTTGTTGACTTTATAGACAGTATGATTGTAGACAATAGATTCGAGTCTAAGGCTGGAGTAATACGCTATGCCGTATCTCGCTTAGAACAAGAGGAGGCTCATGAGCGTCTAGTCCTGGCAGAGAGAGATATGAAAGAGAATAGAGGGCTAAGAGGCGACCTGCAGAAGCTAGTTGACCAAATATAGTATAGTATGCTTGATATAGTGTACCAACCAGGCTTCCTTAAGAGACTTAGCAAGATTAAGAAGGCATCACCTTTGTTATTTGAAGAAGTTCTTGAGAAGGTGGAGAGATTTAAGGACAAAGATAATCATAAGGCACTTAAAGTGCATAAATTGCGCGGGCGTATGAGTCACTTGTATAGCTTCTCTATAAATTATAAAATACGCATTATATTTAAATATGCAGAGAGGAGGACAGAGGCGCACTTACTTGATATAGGAAATCATAATTTGTATCAGTAAGAATAGTGTATAATGTTACTTATGTATATTAACAATGATCAACTTAAAGAATTCTTAGTAGAAGCAGGACTGCTTAGTAAGGACAAGTTCGCAAGACTTGCTAAGGTCGCTGAAGAAGAAGACAAGATAGTAGGAGAGGTGCTAGTGAGCTCGGGGGCACTCAGCGATGGAGAGTTGCGTAAGAGTTATGCTTATCTACTAGGTGTCCCATTTATAGACTTGACCAAGCGCAAGATAGACTACGAAGTACTCTCTCTAATACCAGAGCCTATTGCTAGGACTCATAATATAGTAGCCTTCAAGAAGACGGTAAACGAAGACGCAAAAAATAATGCAATAGATAGGACAGGTGAGCTAGAGGTTGCAATGCTAGACACAGACGACCTTCGCGCAGTAAACTTCATTAAGAAGCAAACAGGTCTTAAAATACTACCTAGACTTACGAATGAAGAGTCTATTAAAGGAGTGTTGAAGCAATACCACAAGAGCTTAAAGGCTGACTTAGCTGGAATTATAGACGAGGATGCCGCCAGGCTTAGTCTTGTCAGTGATGACCAATCATTTACAAATACAGAGCAGATAGCTAATCAGGTGCCAGCAGTACGCATAGTAGATGCGTTACTACAACACGCTATAGTGCAGGGAGCATCAGACATACACATAGAGTCACATGAGATCAAGCTAATAATAAGATACCGTATAGATGGTATATTGCATGATGCTATGGAGCTACCCAAGAGTGCCTCTGAGGCAATAGTGGCGCGAATTAAGGTGCTCGCTAACCTTAGACTTGATGAGAAGCGCTTACCACAAGATGGTCGCTTCAAGATGGAGAGCGCAGGAGAGAAGGTAGCATTGCGCGTATCTATACTACCTACTCAATACGGAGAGAAGGTAGTAATGAGACTCCTTAAGGAGGGGGCAGGAGGATTTACTCTTGAGGGTCTTGGCTTTATCGGGGAGTCATTAGAGGCAGTACACAAAGCCATGAGGACTAAGACAGGTATAATTCTAATCACTGGACCAACTGGCTCTGGTAAGACGACAACACTGTATTCAATCTTAGATATATTAAATACTCCAGATGTAAATATCTCTACCATAGAAGACCCTATAGAATACCAACTCCCAAGGATTAATCAGACACAAGTACATAGTGATATAGGACTTACATTTGCTGGAGGGTTGCGTTCTCTTATGCGCCAAGATCCAGATATAATAATGGTAGGTGAGATACGAGACAAGGAGACGGCGAGTCTAGCGATAAACGCAGCCCTTACTGGGCACTTAGTACTCTCTACATTGCATACAAATTCAGCCTCTGGAGCCATGGCGCGTCTTATGGACTTAGGAGTAGAGCCATTCTTACTTGTGTCTACCTTGCAGGTGGTGATTGGACAGAGGCTCGTAAGATCACTAAGTAATAAGGATAGTGGCTATAAGTTGTCGGTAGATGAGCTAGAAGAAATAAACAAGCATGTAGACCTTAAGAAGGTACTAAAGACACTAAAGAGTGAAAACTCAGTAAAAAAGAGCGCAACATGGCAGAATATGGAATTCTACAGAGCATCACCAGATAAGGACAGCGATACAGGCTACTCAGGTAGGCGCAGCATTAGTGAGGTGCTCACAATATCTCCAGCAATTAAAGACATGATCCTTGCGGGAGTATCTAATGACAAAATAGAGGAGCAAGCGCGCAAAGAGGGCATGCTCACAATGCTTGAGGACGGAATCAAGAAGGCAGCCTCAGGCACCACAAGTATAGAGGAGGTGCTGAGAGTTGTTAGTGAGTAATTTATACGGACTATATAACTTTATAAAGACTGGCAGACTTATTCACAAGAGGTATTCGACGAACTGACTCTTAAGATATTGTAAATGAGACGGGATTATCAGCTAAGGAGTGCCATAAGTGGTGGACTTGGACATTTGTTTGCATAAGAGTGACTTATGTGTATAATATTTGTACCTAAGTTCTTCTGACTAAGAACCAATGGGCTAGAATACACAATGTGATGTATAAGGCCTATTGAGCAATAAAAAGCTGATAGGTTATTTTAAAATTATAATGAAGTTTATACTCGGTACAAAACAACGCATGACACAAATCTTTGATGATAATGGTCTTGTGCACCCAGCTACAATACTTAAAGCAATGCCACTTACTGTAGTAGCATTCAAGGGTAGTGAGGACGAGGGATATACATCAGTGCAGGTAGGAGCAGGAGAGAAAAATAAGAAAAATATATTAAAGGCTCAGCAAGGTCAATTC
Organism: uncultured Candidatus Saccharibacteria bacterium; assembly: GCA_964528515.1. Classification (GTDB taxonomy): domain Bacteria; phylum Patescibacteriota; class Minisyncoccia; order Phycocordibacterales; family UBA2100; genus S139-169. The sequence continues at coordinate 11,598 of CAZGTE010000006.1, read as the reverse complement.
GGTAAGTTCGGTAACTTTTCTGAGATAATAGAGGTTCGCTTACCCGACACTGAGGAGGGTGATATTGATATGGGAGAATTAAAGACGGGAGACAAGGTGGAGGTAGACACATTTAAGGTTGGAGATACTGTACAAGTTAGTTCTATCAGTAAAGGTAAGGGGTTCCAAGGAGTTGTTAAGCGTCACGGCTTCAAGGGTGGTCGCCGTACTCACGGTAATAAGCATCACGAGCGTACACCTGGATCTATTGGAGCCACAGGCCCATCACGAGTATTTAAGGGAGTAAGAATGGCAGGGCGCATGGGTGGAGAGAGAGTTACTGTCAAGAATTTAAAGGTATTACAGATTGACAAAGACACCAATACACTGGTACTCTCTGGAGCAGTCCCTGGTCGTCGCGGTACTCTGGTAGAGGTTAGAGCAATATAAATATTATGAAAGTAGATACATATACAACAAAAGGTAAGAAAGGCAGCACTGCAGATATCTCTGATACTGTTTTTGGTGCTAATAGTAACGATGCGCTAGTCCATCAAGCGGTTGTAAGTATGCAATCTAATAAGCGTACTACTATTGCGCACACTAAAGACCGTAGTGATGTGAGAGGAGGAGGTAAGAAGCCATGGAAGCAGAAGGGTACAGGTAGGGCGCGAGTAGGCTCAAGTCGTTCTCCTATATGGCGCGGTGGTGGAGTTACATTTGGACCAACTAATGAGCGCAATTTCACAAAGAAGATAAATTCTAAGATGCGCGCACGAGCATTGTATGCGACTATCTCAGACAAGCTTCGTGCTGGGCAAGTTCTATTTATAGACAGTATAGACATTGAGGCACCTAAGACAGCATCAGCTAAGGTTATAATGGACACACTCTCTGGAATTAAGGGATTTGAGAAACTAAATGCTAAGCATAATGCTGCTATAATTTTCGTAACAGAGAAGAATGACAATATAATAAAGAGCTTCTCAAACCTAGGTAATATTACACTTAAAGAGGTTCGTAATGCAAATCCTGTGGACATATTAACTCACAAGAATGTGATTATAGTCAATGCAGAGGCAGCGAGCGCCGTACTCGAGAGTCGTATAATAAAATAATTATGGTAGATAAAAAAGCACAAAAGAATAAAGACAACTTCACAAATATGAGAGCTGGAGAGGTACTATTACGACCAAGACTTACAGAGAAGGCAATAAATATGATGGACAATAATGTATATGTCTTTGATGTGTCATTGCGCGCTAATAAGATTATGATTAAATCAGCAATTAAAGATGTATACAAGGTTGAGCCTGTTAAGATTGCAATAACTAGAATAAAGACAAAAAAGAAGAAAAATCCAAAAACAGGCAAGATAGGTACTCAGAGCGGAGGAAAGAAGGCATACATATACCTTAAGAAAGGGGATAGTATAGCAATAATGTAATATATTATTATGAAAGCACATAAACCAACAACACCAGGACGCAGAGGAATGACAAACATCTCTTATAAAGATGTCCTTACGGCTAAGAAGCCTCTTAAGAGCTTAACTAAGGGCTTTAAGCGTGGTACAGGTCGCAATAATGCTGGTAGGATTACAACACGCCACAAAGGTGGTGGAGCTAAACGCTCATATCGTGATGTTGACTTTAAGTATAATAAGAAAGACATACCAGCTAAAATAGAGACTATAGAATATGATCCTAATAGGAGCGCATTCATAGGAGTTGTACTATATGCAGATGGAGAGAGGCGCTATGTTGTTGTGTCCGGAACAATGAAAGTCGGAGATACATTTATAGTATCAGACAAAGAGGAGGTTAAGACAAGACTAGGTAATAGACAGCCAGTTGGCAATATGCCAGTAAGTACAGTTGTCTATAATGTAGAGATAAAGCCTGAAGGCGGTGCCAAGCTCGCTCGTAGTGCAGGTAATTATATAGAAATTATTGGGCACGATGCAGGATACACTCATATTAAGATGCCAAGTAGTGAGGTGCGCAAGATATTAAGCACTTGTTGGGCTACTGTTGGTGAGGTGAGTAATTCAGAACATCGTCTTGTAACCATTGGTAAAGCTGGACGCAAGCGCCATATGGGTATACGACCAACAGTGCGTGGTAGCGCTATGAATGCAGTAGACCACCCTTATGGAGGAGGTGAAGGTAAGGCTGGACGAGGGCGTCGCAGAGCTGTCTCTAAGTGGGGTAAGCCAACAGGTATCGGTCAGAAGTCCCGCAAACCAAAGAAATATTCTAATAAACTCATAGTAAGTCGTCGTAAGGTTGGTAAACGCAAGTAAGTTATACACTTGTTATACACAGCCAGCTATTTACTTAATCAAAATAAAATTGTTTAATTTTCTTTATGGCTACAAAAATTAAGAATAACAAGAAAAGTGCAACTAAGAAAATAAAAAAGCCAACTAAAAAAGAGATAGTGCTTTTTGTTGGTCCAGTACCAGTCAGGTCTATTAAAGAATGGAGAGAGAAAGAGAATCCAAAATATCTATTATATAACTTACAGAGTAAGCAGGAGAAATATAAAATAGAGGAATCAAGAAAAGTGTTTGATGAGGTTTTACAATGTACATTCTCTAGTGACGAGTCTATATCTGAAGCCTTGGCACCTTATAGAGACAATATTGTAGCTATTACATCTCGTAGTGAAGCCAAGATGTGGTACTTGAAGCGTACTATACCGCACTTACCTTATATAAAGACCCCAACAGAAAAGTCACTACTATGGTCGACAGACAAAATACAAATGCGCAAGAGAATGCTTGCATATGACTCAAGTATTACTCCTAAATTTAAAATTGTGAAAGATGCAGAAAATAAGACCATAGAGACCATAGAGAAGAAAATTGGATATCCACTAATGGTAAAGCCGTCAGGATTATCACAGAGCATGCTAGTAACCAATTGTTATCATAGAGAAGAACTAGAAGAAGCATTAAAATCTGTATTCAAGCAAGCAAATATATTCCATAAGATGTATAAAGAATTTTATAAGAACGAAACCCCTCAAGTATTGGTAGAGGAATTAATGGAAGGTGAGATGTACTCTGTAGACGGTGTAGTTAATGGTAAGGGCAAGTGTTATATTTATCCAGCAGTACACATTAAGACAGGTAAGCAGATAGGCTTTGATGACTACTTTGGATACCAGCAAATAACACCAACTACATTGAAAGAGAAGAGTGTTGGAAATTTAGAAATAATTACACGCAAATCAGTACATTCACTAGGATTACGCTACACACATTTTCATGCAGAGTTTATACGCTCTGAAGATGGTTGGAAGATCATAGAGATAGCTCCTCGCATAGGAGGCTTCAGACAGAGTCTCTATAAGGCATCTTTTGGGATTGACTGTACAGCAAATGATATAAGAATAAGAGTGGGTCTTGAGCCAAAGATGATACAGAGTAAAAGGGGATATACTGCTGCATTAAAAATCTTTGCTGAGAAAGAGGGTACAATTAAGAGCATTAAAGGTATTAAGAAGATTGAGGTCATATCCTCAATCAAAAATATTTCTCAGAGAAAAAAAGTTGGAAGTAAGGTAAAATTTGCTAAAAACGGAGGTAAGAGTGTCTTCAATATAATACTACATAATAAAGACCGCTCAGAGCTATTAGCAGACATTAGAAGGATAGAGCAATTATTAAAAATAGTTATTGAATAATTTATGAAATTTTATTGTATAGCCGGTATAAAAAATGAAGTTACGATCAAAGCTTTTGAGGCATCTTGTAAAGAGCGAGGATTAGAATTTGTTTTAATAGATCCAGAAAAGTTTGATCTTACATATTTTGCAGATAATGGTACAAATAATATTCTTTATAGAGTGTCTATAGGTAGCCTAGCAAGGCAAGTCGAGAGACACCTTGTCAATTTGGGCACCTTTACCACATTGTATACTAATGCAGATCGAATATTTTTTACTACCGCAGATACTCCATTACATGAGTATTTAGGCATAAAGATACCAAAAACTATAAACTACTTACCAAAAGATGAGGAGCTTTTGGCGAGATATGCTAAGTATATTGGGGGCTTCCCGTTGATTGTAAAAACTAATGGGTTGAGTCACGGAAAAGGTGTTCAAAAAGCCGACTCAATAGAAGATCTTATAACCATATCAAATAGTGATTCTGGAGACTCTATTATGCGTCAGTATGTAGAACATGACGGACATGCGAGACTAATAGTGCTCGGTGGTAAGGTTGTAGATAGTATAGAGTATTTAAAGCCAGACGACGATTTCAGGACTAATGTTGGAGAGCCAAATGTGCGTCCAAAGGTGTACTCATCAGAAATAGAAGAAGCAGCAGTCAGGTCAGTTGTTGGGATGGGTCTTGATTTTGCAGGAGTAGATGTTCTTATTGGTAATAATGGAGAACATTATCTTGCTGAGGTTAACTTCCCTTGTTTTTTTATGAGAGCGCAAGATACAACAGGAGTAGATATTGCTGGTCAGATGATTGATTTTTTAGTAAAGAAGACACAAGCCATAAGTAGTACATAATTTTTTTATATTAAATCTATGAAGCTAAATAGTATTACACAAAAGGTGCATGATGAGGCTCTAAAAATGGGTATGGAAGTATCCATCGTAAGTAAATATATCCTATAAAGGTCAGTCAGAGCTTTTTTTACAAGCAATGCCAAATAGTAATGGAGCTGTTGCATACTACTTATTTGTTAATAAATTCCGTACAAATAATTTCCTGAAGAAGAGCGGTATCCCCGTGGCACCATATAAAAAATATCTTTCAGATGAAGACGCCTATCTTTTTCTGGAGAAACATAAGAGTATTGTTGTTAAGCCGATGAATGGAATGCAGGGCAATGATGTGCATGTCCAAATAGAGAAAAAAAGTGAATTACAAAGAATTCCTCCATTTGTGACAGGAAATGGAGAATCTACTATAGAAGATTTAATAAGAGTAGAGAATGAGGCACGACTTCAATTACAGTACGAGAAAGATCTGCGTCCAATTATTATTACTGATGATATGCACAGTACCTTAAAGAGAGCAGGAAAGACTATTAATTCTGTAGTGCAAAAAGGTGAACGGGTTCAGTTAAATACAATTGCAAATTTAAGCAAGGGTGGTACCAGTAAGGATATAACAGAAGAATTAACTGAAGAAATAAAGAGTATGGCAATAAGGATTAGTAAAATAAGCAATACACAGATAATAGGAATCGATGTTCTGTCAAAAGACATTAGTAATCTAGAGGAGTCTCATACTGTTATTGAGGTTAATCCTAATGCTGGAGTTAAGGGGCACCTAGCTCCGGTTGTGGGGAAGCAGCGAAATGTTATTTCAGTATTATTACGACAGGTTTTTGATTTAGATGAATACAATACAAAGGTTTGACTTAATGCCCAGTTCCGTGTAAGATAGCGCCCATTATGACACGATCAGTTAAAAAGGGGCCTTATGTATACGAAAAGCTTTTTAAAAAGGTGGATGCTCAAGGTAAGGACGATGGATCTATAAAGACATGGGCCCGTAATAGCCAAATACACCCTGACTTCGTAGGGTATACATTCGGTGTACACAATGGTAAGGACTTCATAGATGTACTAGTTACAGAGGAGATGGTAGGACACAGACTTGGAGAGTTTGCTTCAACTAAGAGATTTGGTCGTCATGGAGGTAAGATGCAGAAGGAGCTAGACCAGAAGAAGCGTCAATCAGAGATAGATGCAGCTAAGGCGGCAAAGAGTGCATAATATATAATATCAAAATATGAAAGCTTTTCTTAAAAATCATAGACAGACACCCCGCAAAACCCGTCTCGTAGCGGACTTGGTTCGTGGTAAGGAGGTAGAGAATGCTCGTGATATGCTTAGCTTCACAGATAAGAAGTCTGCTATAGCAATAAAGACACTAATTGAGTCTGCGGTTGCAAATGCAAAGAACATCGGAGTAGATATAAGTAATCTTTTTATCAAAGAAATTAGAGTTGATGAAGGATTAAAGATGAAGCGATGGCGACCTCGTGAGCGAGGACGAGCAGCACCCTTTAGAAGGCGTACATCTAAGATTAGCCTAACCTTAGGAGAAAAATAATTATTATGACACACACAGTACATCCATATGCACATAGACTTGGTATAATCCGCGATTGGAAGTCGCGCTGGTTTTCAAATAGTAAGCTAAATTATCGTAATAATTTGCGTGTAGATACCAACATTAGAGAGTTCTTAAAAAAGAAGCTAAGAGGATTATATGTAGACACAGTAGACATAGAGAGAGATAGATCAGAGTTGCGCATAACTATTAAGACATCACGCCCAGGTATAATAATTGGACGAGAAGGAGATGGTAGTAAGAAGTTGCAAGCAGACCTAGACAAAGTAGTACGCAAGAGCTTGGCAGGTGTAGATATGCCAGAGAGTCCAAAGATTAAATTAGACATAGTAGAGATTAGGTCACCAGAGTCTCGCGCTGCAATTGTTGCATATATGGCAGTTGAGGGACTAGAGGGTAGACAACCATTCCGTAGAGTAATGAAGCAAATTGTAGAGAAGGTAATGGCAAATCGTGATGTACAAGGTGTACGAATACGAATGTCAGGACGCCTAGGTGGGGCAGATATGGCTCGTAGTGAGGAAGTTCGTAAAGGGCGCGTACCACTACAGACTCTTAGAGCAGACATTGATTATGCCTCAGAGTATGCAATGATTCCGCAGGGTAAGGTTGGAATTAAGGTGTGGATATATAGAGGAGAGATTTTTGATAATAAATAATTATGTTATTCCCAAAGAAGACAAAATATAGGAAATGGCAGACAGGACGTAAGAATCCCACTAAGCTTAACCGACCCGCTACTCGTGGTACAAATGTTGCATTTGGCTTATTTGGATTAAAGGCATTATCACAAGATCGCATTACTTCAAATCAGATAGAGGCGACAAGGCGCGTAATAGTGCGAACAATAGGCAAGACTGGTAAGATGTGGATACGAATATTCCCAGACCGACCATATACACGCAAGGCATCAGAGGTAGGCATGGGTAAGGGAAAGGGAGACCCAGAAGGATTCGTATGTGATGTGCGTCCAGGTAGGGTTATGTTTGAGATTGATGGAGTACCAGAAGATGTGGCTCGTGAGGCTCTGCGTAAGGCAGGTACCAAGTTGTCAGTAAAGACAAAAATTGTTGAAAGAAAATAAATAAAATATTATGGCTAAGAAAGACAATACAAACAATTATACAAAGAAGAGCATTAAAGACATTAGTGGGATAATTGCTAACGCATATAAAACTCTTGGTAATGCCAGATTTGCTGCTGCTGGTAGTCGTTCTAATAACACACCAGAGGGCAAGGAGGCACAAAAGACAATAGCCAGAGCAAAGACAGAATTAAGATCAAGAGAAATAAAAGATCAAGAGAAAGAAAAATAAACCTATATATTTAATATGACTACAAAAGAAATAACAAAGAATAAGAAAACATTACAAGGAGCTGTTGTAAGTACAGCGATGAAGGATACTGTAAAGGTGTCTGTACAAAGATATGTTAAGCATTCTAAATATAAAAAGTTTATGAAAAAGATGAAAAACTTTCTTGTACACGACGCTGGTAATGTAACAAAGGTAGGAGACAAGGTAACGATAGAAGAGTGCCGACCAATTTCAAAGAAAAAGCATTTTATAATAAAACAAGATTAATAATAAAAGCATATGATACAGCCACAGACAATAGTAAAAATAGTAGATAACTCAGGAGGTAAGATTGGGCGTGTATTCAAGGTACTCGGTGGATCTAAGAAGCGTTATGCTAAGATAGGCGAGCAAGTAATCCTATCAGTACAGAGTGCAGAGCCACGAAAGAATGTGAAGAAGAAAGATGTGCTCTGTGCAGTGGTAGTTAGACAGAAGAAGGCCTTCAGGCGTAAAGATGGATCATATATAAGATTTGATGAGAATGCCGTAGTAATAGTAGATAAGGTAAAGAAGGAGCCAAAGTCTACTCGAGTATTCGGTCCAGTTCCACGAGAGCTTGGCGAATTAGGATATCAGAAGATCTTATCAATGGCACCAGAGGTTCTGTAATTTATAGCAATAATATGAAAATTAGAAAAGATGACAAAGTAATAATAATAGCCGGCAAAGACAAGGGCAAGGAGGGTAAGGTTGTTAGGGCAATTCCAAGAGACAATAAGGTTATAGTTGATGGTATGAATATTGCCAAGAAGCATATTAAGGCACGAGGAAAAGAGAAGGGGCAAATAGTAGAGATTGCAATGCCAATAGATGTATCAAATGTGGCACTAATAGACCCAAAGACAAAAAAGGCAACAAGAGTAAGAATGGAGAAAAAAGATGGAAAGGTGATACGCATAGCAATAAAGAGTGGAAGCCAAATTAAATAAACTATACTATTATGACTAATGTAAATAAAAAAAACATATTTGAGGCTCTAAAAGAAAAGTTTGGATATACTAGTTCTATGCAAACTCCAAGAGTAGAGAAGATTATAGTAAGTACTGGAATAGGTAAGGTGCAAGGAGACAAAAAGAGGATTGCTATGATTGCAGACAGGCTTACTAAGATAACAGGACAGAAGCCAAAGCAAAATGCTGCCAAGATGTCTGTTGCTGGATTTAAATTAAGAGAAGGAAACATAATTGGATACCAAGTAACTCTTAGAGGGGAGAGAATGAATAACTTTCTTGATAAATTAATTAATATATCACTACCTCGTACTCGTGACTTCCGCGGACTTGATGCTGGAGCAATAGATCAGATGGGTAATTACCATATTGGTATCCGTGATCATACAATATTCCCCGAGACATCAGATGAGGAGATTAGTAATGTATTCGGACTTGGTATAACAATAGTTACAACAGCAAGCACAAAAGAGGAGGCAGAAGCATTCTTGAGAGAGATTGGAATGCCATTAAAGAAGTAAATAATTATGAAGATAGATAATCAAAAAATAACAGTTAGCTCGGTAAATATGACAGAGCGTAAAGATCTAGGTATCCGTAGTGGCGATACTGTACGAATATGGCAGAAGATTGAGGAGAAAGGCAAGACACGACTGCAGGCATTTGAAGGACTTGTACTAGCTACTAAGCATGGAGGGGAGGCTGGAGCGACATTTACTGTGCGTAAGGTTGCTAGTGGTGTAGGAGTAGAGAAGGTATTTCCGTTATTCTCTCCAATGATAGACAAGATAGAGATAACCAAGAGGGCGAAGGTGCGCAGAGCTAAGTTGTATATCTTGCGCGACAAGGTGGCAAGAGAGATTAAGCGTATTATCCGTAAAGGAGAGCAGGTAAGTATCGCCACTAAAGGTGGTGCAGAGCTAGAGGAGGAGCGCAAGAGAGCCGAGACTAAGCAGAAAGAGATTGATGATGCTCAGGCAAAGATTGAGGCAGAGGAGTCTGCTAAGAAAGAAGCTGAAGAAAAATCTAAGGCAGAAAAAGAAGTAGAGGCAGAAAAAGAAAAAGAAACAGAAAAAGTTGAAGATAAAAAAGATGAGACAGATGAGGGGAAGTCTTCAGATAAAAAGGACGAATAGAAGTAACTTATATGCAGTTAAGTATAAAAGGCTTCTCTGTAGAGAGGTCTTTTTAAGTGTTACACTATAATAAAACTAAAATAAATTTATGCAAATAAGAAAAATATTAGCCTATTATTGGCCACATGTGAAGAAGTATAAAGGAGGACTAATTATATCATGGTTAGCTTTTTTAGTACTTACTATAATTGGTAGTATTATTGTGCCTATAGCTTATAAAAAAGTATTTGATCTAATTGCTACAGGGGACCCAGTCTTGGTACAAGTAGAGATTATGCATATGGTGCTGGTAGTATTTGTATTAATTATAATTACAAATATTGCACATATAATTGCTGAATATACCTACCCAGCACACCAAAGCAAGGTATTGAAGAGTCTTAATGACCACGCTTTTCGTGGTGTACAGAAGCACTCAGAGTCTTTTTTCTCTAATAACTTTACTGGAGGACTTGTGTCAAAGATAAATAGATTTCATAATTCATTTGAGAGGATACAAGACATAATAACATTTCAAGTTTTTATGAATGGGATAATACTGATTAGTACATTTTTCGTATTGATGTGGTATTCACAAGTACTGGCTATGCTATTTATTGGGTGGCTAACTTTGTTTGTTATAGGTACGCTCTTTTTTCTAAAGCCTATGTCAAGGAGAGATATTAGAAATTCTGAAGAAAAGTCTAAAACTACTGCAGTGATGGCAGATATAATAACAAATACAAACACTATGAGAATGTTTGCAAATTTAAATAAAGAATACAGAACATTTTAAAGCCAGACACACAATGAAGAAAGAGCACGCTATTCATCATGGATGATGCATAATCACATGAGAGTATATCAGATGATTATGGTATCTATTGCGGAAATAGGAGCGTTATTTGTAGCCGTTAAGTTATGGATAGCTGGGAGTATTACAATTGGGGTAATAATACTTATGCAGATGTATTTATTTCAAATATTTAGGATAGTGTGGAATATGGGCAGGCAAATGACAGCCATGGTTAATGCTTTCGCAGATGCTAAAGAAATTGTAGATATATTTGAGACAGATGTAGATGTGCAAGATATTACAAAGCCAGAGGTGTGCAGGATTAAAGAAGGTAAAATAGATATACAGAACATTAATTTCTCATATCATAAAGACCAAGGCGGTAAGAATCTCTTTAGAGATTTTTCATTATCTGTGAAGAGTGGAGAGAGGATTGGATTAGTAGGACATAGCGGTTCAGGTAAGACGACTATTACTAAGCTACTTTTGCGTTTTATGGATGTAGACTCTGGAGATATACTCATAGATGGACAGAATATTTCCAAGATTAAACAAGATGACTTGCGCAGTAATATAAGCTATGTACCACAAGATCCAATTTTATTCCATCGCAGTATAAAAGAGAATATCGCATATGGCAATAGTGATGCCACAGATGTTGAGATAGTAGAGGCCGCAAAATCAGCAAATGCACATGAGTTTATATCTGAGTTACCTAATGGTTATGATACTGTTGTTGGAGAGAGAGGTGCTAAACTCTCAGGTGGTGAGCGTCAGCGCGTAGCGATTGCTAGAGCAATACTTAAGGATGCACCAATACTAATACTAGATGAGGCGACAAGTGCTCTAGATTCTATAAGTGAGCGTCATATACAGGAGGCATTTAGTAGGCTTATGCATGGGCGAACAACACTGGCAATTGCCCATCGTTTAAGTACAATACAAAAGATGGATAGGATAGTAGTCTTTGACAAAGGCAAGATTGTAGAACAAGGCACACACACCGATCTTACTAATAAAGGTTCACTCTATGCAGAGTTATGGAAAGAGCAGAGTAGTGGGTTTATAGAGTAGTGTGACTTATTGCACAATTACCCGTATTACTAATGGCAAGAGAGGCTCTCTTGCCACAAATGATAATGCCTCACTGTGGTGCAGAATATGAATTTACACATAATCAGAGGCAGGCAAATTTTGCATATAAATGGATTGATGTTGGGTCGGATATTATAGTCGGTGCGCACTCACCTGAAATAGTTATCCACAAATTCAAGGTCAGTTACGA
>CAZGTE010000005.1:15459-20529 GCA_964528515.1 uncultured Candidatus Saccharibacteria bacterium | reverse complement strand
TAAGTATGTTGTATATTACACACTAACAACAACAGGGATAACAATCGGTCTTTTGTGTGTCTGTTGGATTAAGTATTTCTGCACCTCTGTTGCTATGTCTGCCTTAATTCTATCTGAATCTATTTGATTAGAGCCTTTAGTTGTGTGCTCTACAGAGCGTCTGATTATCATTCTTGTCTGGTGCAACAGCTCTTGAGACTCTCTTAAGTAGATGAACCCTCTTGAGATTATGTCTGGTGACTTGCGAAGTTTACCAGTGCGCTGGTCTATGGTTACAACTATTACAAAGATACCTTCCTCTGAGAGGTCCTTGCGATCTCGCATTACTGTGGTTTGCAAATCTGATATTTTATGACCTTCTACTACGCGCATCGTAGAGGCAACCTTCTCCTTTAATTGTACTAATTTAGTACCATTCTCTCTTATTTCTATAATGGCGCTATTGCCGTCTGGTATTGCTATATTCTCATAAGGTAAACCAATAGACTCATGAATAGTATCAGCATGAGCGCGAAGCATATAATAATGACCATGTTGAGGCATAAAGAATTTCGGATTAATCTGCCTATGTATCCACTTAGCCTCCTCTGAATATCCGTGACCAGAGGCATGCACATCTGAGGATTCATAAGTAATCATATGAGAGCCCTGCCTTGAGAATTTGTCCTTAAGTATCTGCACCGCTCTCTCATTACCAGGAATTACAGATGATGATAATACTATTGTGTCATCTTTATTTAATATTATGTGTTTGTGAGTCTTGTCTCCAATACGGCGTAGTGCTGCGAAGGTGTCGCCCTGTGCTCCAGTAGCCAAGACAACAATCTTACTTGGGGCGTACTCTGTAATTTGCTCTATATTTATTAGGGTGCCCTTATTGGGGGTGAAGTAACCTATCTTCTCTGCAATTGCCATATTCTGCTTCATACTACGACCTTCTAATATAATCTTCTTGCCATATTTCTCTGCCATCTCTACTATCTTGGCTAGACGCTCTATCTGTGAGGCAAATGCTCCAATAATAAGACGACCCTTATTATGATTTAATAATATCTTATCAAAGGTGTCAAATACCTTCTGTTCTGGTATAGACCAGCCTTGTTTCCACACATTAGTAGAGTCCATAAGTAGCATTAGTGGTGGATTGTCTTTAAATATTGAGAGACTCTTGACCTCGTCAGGAGTAGGTACTTGGTCTTTATGATCTAATTTAATATCACCAGTTATTACTATGTCTCCCAAGGGAGTCTTGACTATCATACCTATAGAGTCAGGGAAGGTGTGAGTCGTGCTGAAGAACTCTAGCGACATATGCTCTCCGACCTTTATCTTCTCGTGACCTTCTATGGTACGCAAATCAAGAGGCTCGGAGTGAGGAAATTCGTCTTGGCGAGCCTTAATAATTGTATTTACTAAGTTAGTAGAGTATATAGGTACACTGCCAATCTCCTCCATTAAGTACGGTAGTCCTCCTATGTGGTCTAAGTGTCCATGAGTAATTCCAACAGCTTTAATCTTATGTTTATTATCCCTTAAGTAGCCTGTATTTGCTAATATGTAGTCAACTCCTGGAGTCTCAGCAGACTCAAATTGGAAACCAGCATCAATGACTACTATCTCATCGCCATACTCTATGGCGGTCATATTGCGACCCACCTCCTCTACTCCTCCAAGTGGTAATATTCTTATATCACCTGCCTTTAATGGTGGTACAGTTGGAGCTCCTTTAGTGGTACGAGTCGGTGCGCTTGATAACGCCCTAGTCTTCTGATTTAGTGGTCTTGATCTATTTACACGCGGCATCTTAACTCCACTACGGATATTATTACCACCACTATAAGATGGTCGCCCTCCTCTGTTACCGCCTACTTGAGGTCTATTAGTTGGAGAGTATCCTGCATTGTATGTACGCCTCTTTCTAGGGGTGTTATTGTTAGTTTCTGTCATATCTTTGTTAATTTATTATCTTGATAAGAATTGCAATATTCTACTAGTATTTATATGCCATAGATGAATATTATTAAATCTGTCTGCTGGCTCTATAAGAGGTGCAAGATCTATACCTAGTATATTTCTACTAGTTAGGTATATAAAATTTGGCGCATATAAAAATATTGCTGGGACATCTTCATTTATTTTATCTGCCACCTCTTGGTATATTGAAGCACGCTCGGTACTGTTCACCGTCTTCCTAGCCTTTACTAGCAATCTATCCACCGCACTATTTGCATAATTTGCTATATTTAGCCCTGGATCATTGCGCTGAGATGAGTGCCAGAATGCATATGGATCTGGGTCAGTACCTACAATAGTACCAAATAGTAGTGCTTCATAGTCTCTTGTGCGCAAGACGCTCTGCGAGAGGTTGCCAGACTCAAATACCTCTAATTTAACATCAATACCTATGGACCTCCATTTATTTATTACTATTGATGCAACCTTTTTCAATTCTTTGTTATTTACTGTCGTAAGAGTTATAGATAGAGTGTCATCATCCTTAGTATAGAAGCCTGTTTCTTCGTCTATATTCCAACCATTATTTTCTAATCTTTCCCTTGCTTGTTCTACTGTTAATACACTGTCACTACTCTTGTCAGATAGGGTAAGAATTATAGAGTCTATATTCTTAGCATGCCCATTGAATACACTATCTATTAACAGGTCTCTATTTATTACATCTCGTAATATCTCCCTTATGTATTTATTTGCTAAAGATTCATTATTGTTTTGATTGAAGAATATTGCGAAGATGCGCGGAAGTGTAGAAGTATGGATTATAGAATTTGTATTATTAAGTAATTCGTCTACATCTTGTGAGCGTATTTCACTTATTGATGTAAGCTCTCCACGATAAAAAGCCTCTTCTAGTTGACTTCTGTTCGGATAGAAGTTTATAGTCATTCTATTTATAAAAGGGGTCCCTAATATATAGTCATTAAATCTCTCTAAGATAAATTTTTCTGGAATTCCAGAGCTATTATGTGTAGCGCTGATAAATTTGTATGGACCCGAACCTATTGGCTCAGTATTAAGTTTGCTAAATATAAATTCGTCTGCGGTAAGATTATCAAGATGCTCCTGAGGAAGTATGCCAAGTAGGGTATTCTGCAAGAATTGTGCATAAGGCTTCTCTAGAGAGAAGGTGACTGTATAATCATCAATCTTGGTTACAGTTACGCCCTCCCAGTTGGCTCTCTCAGGGCTTTTAATATCTGGTTGTATAGCTTTCTCTACGGTAAATATAACATCATCTACAGTTAATGGAGTGTCATCATGGAAGACTAGACCCCTATGTAGTATAAATGTGTACTCTCTATTATCCTCAGATATGGAGTAGCTCCTTGCTAATTCTGGTACTATGTTACCATCTATATCCCTAGTCATTAATCCTGCATATATTAGACTTGTAATATCTTTGTCTGTTTGTGATACGGATAGGATAGGATTAACGAATCGTGGAGCCCCTATAACACCCTCAGTAATACTGCCGCCAGAGCTTGGTACAAGAACTGAGATATTAGTATACACAGTATTAACTAGTGAGATAGAACTGAGAACTAATAATAATGAAAGTGCATAAAATACCCATCGCTCACCTGGACGCATAGATTTATGTATTTTTTCTGCATTAGATAATACAGGTATCGTTAGTTTTGTCTTGAGCATTAATATATTTAGTCGAGTTATTATCCAAGTAACAATGATATAAATGTAGTAAGTACAAATATTATTGCAATAGCAATAGTTGCATTAAATAAGGTCTTCTCAAATCCGCGACGAGTACTAAAGGTGCTACTTGCATCACTACCACCAAAGACTCCACCAAGCCCTGACTCTGAGCGTTGCATTAGTACAGCAATTATTAGAACCACTGAAAGAATTACTTGAATATATGGCAAAAAGCCTATTATTGTTTCCATTGGGGACAATGCTAACATAGCATTTAAAATACGCAAGTAGGATATTAGCGCAGACTAACTACATATGTTAAAATATTTTAATGGATAGATATAATCACAAATCTGTAGAAAATAAGTGGCGTAAGGCGTGGAATGATGCCAATATATACCGCACCACACAAGATCCTAATAAGGAGAAATTCTACATCTTAGACATGTTCCCATATCCCTCAGGTGAGGGATTGCATGTAGGACACCCTAAGGGTTACATCGCTACAGA
The DNA here is from genome assembly GCA_964528515.1 of uncultured Candidatus Saccharibacteria bacterium. Lineage (GTDB taxonomy): Bacteria > Patescibacteriota > Minisyncoccia > Phycocordibacterales > UBA2100 > S139-169. The sequence goes on along the minus strand of CAZGTE010000005.1, from coordinate 16,350 downwards.
TATAATAAGCAGATATAAGAAGATGAAGGGCTACAATGTGCTCCATCCGATGGGTTGGGATGCATTTGGTTTACCGGCTGAGCAACATGCACTTAAGAATAAGGTGCATCCGAGCATAAATACTGATAAGAATGTATCAAGGTTTAAAGAGCAATTAGAGAAGATATCACTTAATTATGATTGGGAGAGAGAGATAAGCACTACTAATCCAGAATTCTACAAATGGACACAGTGGGCATTTATACAAATGTTTAAAAAAGGTCTTGTCTTTGAGAGTAATGAGCCTATCAACTGGTGTCCTAGCTGTAAGACTGGACTAGCTAATGAGGACCTTGAAGATGGTAAGTGTGAGCGGTGTGGCTCAGAGATAGAGCAGAAGCCAATACGGCAATGGATAATAAAGATTACTGACTATGCCGACAGGCTCCTTGCTGACTTGGACAATCTAGACTGGCAAGAGAGTATTAAAGAGTCTCAGAGGAATTGGATAGGTAGGAGCGAGGGGGCTGAGATTGACTTTAGTATTAAAGACTCTAAAGAGAAGATAAAAGTTTTCACTACTCGTCCAGACACATTATTCGGCGTTACATATATGGTACTTGCCCCAGAGCATCAACTCCTAAACTTAGAAGCTCAGCTTCTAAGTAAGATAGAGAATATTGATGAGGTGAAATCTTATATAAAAGTTGCAAGTAAAAAGAGCCACATAGAGAGAGGGGATATGACCAAGGAGAAGACTGGAGTCAAGCTAAAGGGTGTAAAAGCTATAAATCCAGCCAATAATGAAGAGATACCAGTGTATATTGCAGACTATGTAATGGCAGACTATGGTACAGGGGCCATAATGGCGGTGCCTGCCCACGATGAGCGCGACTTTGAATTTGCTAAGAA
>CAZGTE010000005.1:0-15359 GCA_964528515.1 uncultured Candidatus Saccharibacteria bacterium | reverse complement strand
CCAGAGGATGAGTTGCCACTTGTGCTACCGAATGTTGAGAATTATGAGCCTACTGGAGACGGAGAGAGTCCGCTCTCAGGTATTGATGAGTGGGTGAATGTTAAGTGTCCCAAATGTGGCGGTAATGGCAAGAGAGAGACAAATACAATGCCACAATGGGCAGGCTCCAGCTGGTATTATTTGCGTTATATAGATCCCAATAATGATAATTCTCTAGTAGACAAAGATAAGGAGAAGTATTGGAGTCCTGTAGACTTGTATGTAGGTGGGGCAGAGCACGCCACCCGCCACCTTATCTATGCACGCTTCTGGCATAAATTCCTATATGACATCGGAGTAGTGAGCTACGACGAACCATTTAAGAAGCTGCAGACAGTTGGTCTTATAATGGCAGAGGACGGCCGCAAGATGAGTAAGAGGTGGGGCAATGTAGTAAACCCAGATGATATTATTGAGGAGTATGGGGCAGACGCCTTCCGCATTTATGAGATGTTTATGGGTCCATTTGACCAAGCTGTAATCTGGAGCACTAAGGGAGTAATTGGTCCGAAGAGGTTCTTAGACAAAGTCTGGAGACTGCAACAATATATATCTAGTAATAAGACATCTGAATTAGTAGAGAGACAATTAAATAAGACAATTAAGAAAGTGGGCAATGACATAAGTGAGATGAAGTACAATACAGCAATCTCTGAGATGATGATACTTGTGAATATAATAGAAGAAGAGAAAATTATATCAAAAGAAGGTCTAAAAGATCTATTGAAGATACTTAGTCCATTTGCTCCACATATAACTCAAGAAATCTGGAGCCGTCTAGGTAGTGAGACATTTTTAATTCAAGAGAGTTGGCCAGAATATGATGAGAATAAGATGATTGAAGACACTTTTATATTGGTAGTGCAAGTAAATGGAAAGGTTAGGGTAGAGCTAGAAGTGGCTATTGATATTAGTGAAGATCAGGTAAAAGAGCTTGTAATGGCAAATAATACTGTGAATAAGTGGATTAGACAGACTGGAAATGGCGAAATTAAGCGTTTTATATACATCACTGGACGATTGGCAAATATTGTGGTATCGTAGATATTAATTATGTCTATTAAAATATCATTCGACCCAAAAGAGGTGACTAAAAAGCTGCTTAAGGTACTACCTGAGCGCTCTTCTGATGTACTTATTCGTAGATACGGACTAGGTAAGAGTGTTAAAAAAGAGACTCTAGAGAGTGTCGGCCGTTCATATAGTATAACTCGTGAGAGAGTGCGGCAGATAGAATCTGGTGCAGTAGCAGGAGTACGCAAGAGTGAGTCCTATGTAGAGAATGAATTAGTGTTTAATGAACTTGTAGGAGTGATACAAGACCTAGGAGGTGTAATCTCTGAAGATGTGTTATTAAATGAATTAACAGATATTGAATCAGAACAGAATCATATACACTTTTTATTAGTAGTTGGAGAAGCATTTACTAATTTGCGCGAATCATCAAAATTTGTACACAGATGGCATTCAGATAAATTCTTAAGTGAAAGAGTGCATAATGCAATAGATAATATATATAAAAACATAACAAAGAATGACTTACTAGCAGAGAGAGATATTATAGACAAACTACTTGTAGAGATTGGAGATGTTGAGGATAAATATAGACAAGATAGCGTGGTGCGAGGCTGGCTTAATCTCTCCAAAAGTATAAGTAAAAATCAATTAGGAGACTGGGGCAAGGTTGGATCACCAGGAGTAAATATGAGAGGTATACGAGATATGGCATGGCTTGTATTACGTAAGAATGGATCACCAATGCATTATGCGGAGGTGGCTAAGGAAATAGGGGAAACATTCGGTCGTAAGGCTCACAGTGCCACTTGCCATAATGAGCTTATTAAAGATGAGAGATTTGTTCTAGTTGGTAGAGGATTATATGCACTTTCTCAGTGGGGATATACTACAGGACTTGTAAAAGATGTAATAAAAGATGTATTAGCTAAGAGCGGACCACTTGATAAAGGAGACCTAATAGATAGTGTAAAGCGTGAACGCTATGTAAAGACAAATACAATAATAGTAAATCTGCAAGACTCCGACATATTTAGTGTTGACTCTAATGGTAAGTATTTCTTAAAGGAGACTACTTAGCTCTCTATAATTTGTGTGGATTATGATTTGGACAGAGCTTATCACTGCAGCGCTCTGGTATTGTCTTAGTGCCTTCCATCATTAATTTATTACACATTTTGCATAGATTGCCAGTTGGACGAGTCTTTATTATGTGTTTACACTCTGGATAGTTAGAACAACTATAGAATGGACCGAAGCGACCTCGACGCTCTATCATCTCACCATCCTTACATTTTCCACACTTTACCCCTGTACTATTTAAAAGTGTGTCTTGTTTTATATATTTACATTTAGGATAATTAGAGCAAGAGATAAACAGACCGAAGCGTCCTTCGCGTTGTACTAATTTACCATGAACCTTCAGGCGTCTACCAGTACCCACACCACACTTAGGACATTCTTCTCCAATTTCTTTTGGTGGCTCTATGATACTACCATCCTTTTTGCGCGCTCCGGTACATTCTGGGAATTTATTACAACTCATAAATTTACCACCCTTAGATAATTTGTATACCATATTTTCATTACATACTGGACATTTAAATTCTTCTGGTACATCTCCCATATTGGTGACCTTTGGTATGTCCTCCTTACTTTCTACATCTTTTAGGAAGGGTTTATAGAAGTCACTTAATGTCTTTACATACTCTCTCTTGCCTAGTGCAATTTCATCTAGTTCATCTTCCATATCCGCAGTAAATGTATCATTAATATACTTAGCGAAGTTCTCTTCTAAGAAACTACTTACGACATCACCAGTGTCTGTAGGGAAGAGGGTTTTGCCTTGCTTCTCTACATACCCTCTATTGTTTAGAGTCTGCATTATGCTTGCATAAGTAGATGGACGACCTATACCACGCTTCTCTAGCTCCTTAATAAGTCCAGCTTCCGAATATCTATTTGGTGGTTCTGTCTGTTTCCCTTCAGTTAGTATGTCACTTATGTCCAATGGATCACCTTGGGCAACACTTGGTACTTGTGTGTCCTCGCCCCTAGCTTGAGGATCTACCTTAAGCCAACCGTCAAAGATAACGCGACTACCGCGCACTGTGAAGTCTGGTATTTGCCCATTAGAATCGTCTATAATATTTGCTAGAATTTTAGCACGCTTAATAAGGGCATCTGACATCTGACTTGCTACTGTGCGTGACCATATTAGTCTGTATAGGTTCTGTTGATCATTCGTTGCTCCAGCAATTTTCTTATTTAAATTACTCGGGCGGATTGCTTCATGAGCTTCTTGAGCATTCTTACTTCTACTTTTGAAGTTGCGTGGCTGCACATAATCCTTGCCATATTCCGAACTTATTATTGCGAGTACCTGACCTTGTGCCTGCTTAGATAAGCTTGGACTATCTGTACGCATATATGTGATGTAGCCTTTCTCATATAGCTTCTGTGCTATACGCATTGTGTTACTCGGGGAGTATCCTAATCTTGTACTCGCAGTCTGTTGCAATGTTGATGTGGTGAAGGGTGCTCTAGGAGAGCGCCTCGCCTCTGTTTCTTTTATTTCTTTTACTGCCCATTTATTATCTTGTCCTATTTTTACAATTCTATCCGCTTCTACTTCTGTATTAGGTTGTTCAACACAAGTCATCTCAAACAGTAAAGCCCGACTTTGCTGTTTGGCATTAGTTGTGAGGATCCAGAAGTCGTCTGGAATGAAGTCTCGTATCTCTCGTTCCCTCTCCATTATTATGCGTAGTGCTGGAGATTGTACTCTACCAGCAGAGAGTCCATAACGCACCTTCTTCCATATTAATCCACTTAAGTCGTAACCCACAAGACGGTCTAAAACGCGGCGGGCCTCTTGAGCCTTGCGTTGCCTCTGGTCTATATCCCTTGGATTGTTGAAGGCACTCTGGACTGCGTCCCTAGTAATCTCTTGATAGACAACTCTCTTAGGGTTCTTAAGGTTAAGTATCTCTGCTAAGTGCCAGGCTATAGCCTCTCCCTCACGGTCGGGGTCGGTCGCCAGGATCACCTCTTTAGCCTCAGATGCTAGAGACTCAAGCTCAGCTATAACCTTATGCTTGCCTTTACTTATCTCATAATTAGGAACAAATCCAGCAGGTATGTCTATTGCCTTATTGTTATTCTTAGGTAAGTCTCGTACATGCCCAATGGACGCCCTGACTATATAGTCGTTACCTAAGTACTTCTCAATAGTCTTGGCTTTTGCTGGAGACTCTACTATCACAAGAGTCTTACCAGTTGCATTTTTTAATGTGATCATATCGAGCACAGGATTACATAAATGCATATAAAAGCAAATGTGATATACTATACAGATATATGATAAGATATTCAAAAATTAAAGAAGAAGACGAAGCTCTTTATAAGATATTACAAAAAGAGCAGAAGAGACAAGCAGAGAGCCTGGAACTAATACCATCAGAAAATATAGTAAGTAAGGCAGTGCTTGAGGCAATGGGATCAATGCTTACTAATAAATACTCTGAAGGCTATCCAGGAGCAAGATACTACGGCGGGAATGAGTACATAGATGAGGTAGAGAATCTTGCAAGGAACAGGGTAAGGAAACTTTTTAAAGTTCCATATGCTAATGTGCAGCCATACTCTGGCTCTCCAGCAAATATGACAGTGTATGTAGCTGTGTGCAATGTGGGTGATACAGTGATGGGACAACACTTATTTGATGGAGGACACCTCACTCATGGATGGAAGATGAGCGCTACTGCGAAGTTCTTTAACACTGTGCAGTACCATGTAAAAGATGATGGATATCTAGACATTAAGGAAATTGCTAGACTTGCTAAGGAACATAAGCCCAAGCTAATATGGGTAGGAGCTACGGCGTATATGAGAGAGTTCCCATTTAAAGAGCTTAGTAAGATAGCAGATTCTGTGGGTGCATACTTAGTTGCCGACATAGCGCATATTGCAGGTCTTATAGTCGCTGGAGCACACACAAGTCCTGTACCATATGTAGATATAATAACAAGTACTACGCACAAGACATTGCGTGGTCCTCGTGGAGGATTCATATTAGTTACAGAGAAGGGCTTAAGTAAAGACAGTAAGCTTGGAGAGAAGATAGACAAGGCAATAATGCCAGGCTTGCAGGGCGGTCCGCATAATCACACTACGGCAGCTATGGCAGTTGCCTTCAAGGAGGCGGGTACGGCAAGCTTCAGGAAGTATGGTAAGCAAGTGGTCAAAAATGCTGATGCATTAGCAAATGCACTGATTAAGGGTGGGGCTAAGCTTGTTAGTGATGGGACTGATAATCATCTTATGCTACTTAAGTGTGGTAAGGGTGGAGGTGCAATTGTAGAGGTTGCACTTGACGCAGTTGGACTTACTGCTAATAAGAACACAATACCAAATGAGCCGTCTAGCCCAATCTACCCAAGTGGTGTACGACTAGGTACACCAAGTATCACTACTCGAGGTATGAAAATAAAAGAAATGAAGATGATAGCAAGTTGGATACTTGAGGTATTAGATATAGTTAAAGATGAGCAATTACCAGAAGGTAAAGATGCCAGGCAATTATTCATCAAAGACTTTACAAAAAAGATTAAGAATAATAAAAAGATAAAAGAATTACAGAAAGATGTTAAGGCATTATGCAAAAGATTCCCAATACAAGATAGTCTGGTCTAATTAAGTATAAATTTAGTGGATAAGTAATTGGTAGTAATTGAATAGGGTTGCTATAATAGGGTAATGCAATATGAGAAAGTCTTAAAAAAATATATAAATGTACTTACTCATGAGGACGGCTCAGATCTGCACATCTCTGCAGACTCTAGACCAACACTCCGAGTAGATGGATCTCTGGTACCGATGATGAATGAGGATATACTGACTGGAGATGATACTAAAGCATTACTACAAATACTTGTATCACAAGAACAAATGGATGAATTCACCAAAGAGCAAGAGTTGGACTTTTCTTATGCTGTAGAGGGTGGGGATAGGTTCCGATGTAATGCATTCTACCAGAGAGGTAAGATTGGTGTGGTGATGAGGCGTATACCTAAAGAGTTGCGTACCATTGAGGAGCTTAATCTACCAGTCATATTAGAGACATTTGCACAGAGAAAGCAGGGCTTCTTCTTAGTAGTGGGTCCCGTGGGACAAGGTAAGTCTACTACGCTTACTGCGATGATAGACCTTATAAATAGAGAGAGAGCAGTCCATATTGTAACAATTGAAGATCCAATAGAATATATACATGAGCCTAAACAGGCTCTAATAGACCAGCGCGAAGTAAAGATAGATACAAAAGACTTCGCATCTGCTCTTAGGGGATCATTTAGACAAGATATTGATGTGCTTTTAGTCGGAGAGATGCGAGGACCAGAGACAATATCTGCAGCAGTGACTGCGGCTGAGACGGGGCACTTAGTATTCTCCACACTCCATACTAATAATGCATCTCAGACGATAGATAGAATAATAGACTCATTCCCATCTGGACAACAAGACCAAATACGACTACAGCTCGCAGCATCTCTTGCTGGTATATTCTCTCAGCGACTTGTGCCTAGGGTCTCTGGTGGCATGATACCTGCATTTGAATTATTGATATCTAATAAAGCTGTACAGAACCTAATAAGAGAGGGTCGTACACATGAGATTAATACAGTTATAGAGACTAATGCAGGGGTTGGTATGATATCCATGGAACGCTCACTTGCAGATCTTGTTGCCAGAGGGGAGATAACACCACAAAGTGCATATGATCACTCTCTTAATCCAAAGATCCTAGACAGATTATTATAATAATTATAAATTATGGCAGTATTTGAATATAAAGCAGTAGACCAATCTGGCGCAATTCGTGAGGGTACTATTGATGCAGTTAATGAAAGTATAGCCATTTCATCTCTTCAGAGGAGAGGTCTTACCTTAGAATCTATACATGCAAGGGGTACAGGTTCTGTACTTAATAAGAATTTAACAATTTTTGAGAGAGTTAAATCTAAAGACATCGTAATGCTCTCAAGACAAATTGCTACGCTATTTGAGGCGCAGGTATCTGCTTTAAGAATCTTTAGATTACTATCTGCAGAATCTGAGAACCCAGTACTAAGGGCACGATTATCAGATGTGGCTGATGACTTGCAGAGCGGTAGTAATATAAGTGATGCTCTAGCTAAGCACCCTAAGATATTCTCTAGATTCTTCGTTAGTATGGTGCGCACAGGAGAGGAGACAGGTAAGCTAGACCAGACATTTGAGTATCTTGCGGATTATATAGATAGGACTTATGAGATAACAGCTAAAGCAAAGAATGCTCTAATTTACCCCGCATTTGTTATTATGACATTCATTGCGGTAATGGTGCTTATGCTTACAACCGTTATACCAAGACTATCAGACATACTATTAGAGACAGGTCAGGAGATACCAATTTATACACAGATAGTTCTAGGAATTAGCGGCTTCCTGACTAATTATTTCTTACTCATAATAGCTGGTATTGGTATAGGAGGATTCCTATTGTATAGATATTATTCTACAGATGAGGGTAGAGTTCGCTTATCTTCTTTACGAATGTCTATTCCTTATGTGGGTACACTGTATCAGAAGCTATTCCTATCAAGACTCGCAGACAACCTTAGTACTATGCTTGCAAGTGGTATACAAATGGTGCGAGCAGTAGAGATAACAGCTGATGTGGTAGATGATGCCGTATATGGTGATATATTAAGGAAGGCTGCTCTTGAGATACAAGGCGGACGACCGGCCTCAGAGGTATTCGCTAAGTACCCAGAATTCCCTGGGATAATAGTTGCAATGATGAGAATAGGAGAGGAGACAGGAGAGTTGGGAAAGATATTAGACACGATGGCAAAGTTCTACCGTAGAGAAGTGCAGGCTGCAATAGACACACTTGTGTCCATGATAGAGCCTATAATGATTGTAACACTTGCAGTTGGTGTCGGTGTACTATTGGCATCTGTACTTGTACCTATTTATAATATTTCTGCAGGATTATAATTATTAGTTATGCACAGTACTATTTGCAAGATCTTCTATAGAGCTGTATAATAAAGAAGGTAGGTAGTTTTAGTAAATTAATAATAAATAAATTTAAATATGAGATTTAAAAATTTGTCAAAGGGGTCAATAAAGGGTTTTACTCTTATTGAGCTTCTCGTAGTAATTGCAATTATTGGTATATTGACTTCAGTGGTGCTTGCATCTATGAATACAGCGCGTCAGAAGGCTCGTGATGCCACTCGTAAAGCAGAGCTTAGTAGTCTACAACTAGCTCTAGAATTATACTTTGATACTAACAGCGCATACCCATTAGCTATAACAGAGGTGGCAGTATCTACACTATCTGGACTTACAACAGGTGGGTTCATAGTAGCATTGCCTACTGATCCGTCAGATGGGGATACCTATAGATATATTACAAATGCATATGGTTCTGCATATTGTCTAGGGGCTAGTTTGGAGGGAGCACTCCCATCTACGGCAAATACTTGCCCTACTGGAATTACGGTCGTAGGTGAGCTTGGTGGTAATGTTCCAAACTTCATGGTTGGGCAATAAACTATAGTAAATAGTTTAATTAAAAAACGAGGTAGTGATACCTCGTTTTTTAATGTATGATTATAAAGGTTTAATAGCCTCAGCCATGAAGCTCTTCTCTCCATCTCTAGACGACATCTTACCTTTTATCAATACACATTTATCTACTACAAGTCGCTCTTGATAGTCTGTATAAATAGTAGGGAATACAACAACTTCAAGAGTATCATTGTAATCCCCGATACGCACAAAGGCCATCTTATCACCCTTCTTAGTTATTATAGTATGTATGTCTTCTATTAAGCCAGCCACCACTGTTGTTACGCCAGCATTTAGAGAATTCTTTGTTGTTGTAATATCTTGCTTGCCCTCCAACTTCTCTTTATGTGCGTCTAATGGATGTCCTGATATATATAGTCCGAGTAAGTCTTTCTCATATCCTAACTTCTCCTCAAGTTGCATATCAGGAGCATCTTTTAGCTCGATAGTAGTGGTAGATGTTGTATCATTCATATCAAAGAGAGAATTCTGATCTATTGGCTTATTATGCTCTTCTCTGTGATATTGTAATATGGTATCTAAATTAGCAAGTAGACTACCTCTCTCTGCGAATTCATCAAGTGCTCCACACTTTATTAATGCGTCTATGGATCTTTTATTTAAGTTCTTGTCTTCAATGCGAATTAAGAAGTCTGTAAGGTCTTTATACTTACCATTACTCTTACGCTCTTTAACTATGGCTTCTGATATTCCCTCACCAAAGTTCTTAATAGAGTTTAGACCAAAGCGAATTTGATTATTATGTTTACCAGCATCATCTAAGACTACAGAGAATACTCCAAGAGAGTCATTTATATTTGGGGACAATACTTCTATGTCCATTTTCTTACACTCCTCTACTATTTCAAATATCTTTTCTGTATCTCCTGAGTCAGCAGTTAGTAATGAAGACATATATTCAAGAGGATAATTAGCCTTCATATATGCTGTTTTATAAGCTAGTGCTCCATAGCTAACAGCATGAGAATTATGCACAATAAAATTATTTGCAATAAAATTATGATTAGAAGGGACTGTTAAGTCGTATGTCATTTCTGGCGCTTGTTTTACTATTGATATTATCTCATCCCAAAAGATATCAGATTGAGCATGTGACAAAATCTCTTGAGATTTAAGCACTTCGCCGATCCTCTGCACAACAGCTCTTTGATAACCTTTTTTCTTTATATTTTTATAAAATATTCTCTCAGATAAGTTTGTTTTTCTTGAGAGTTCTTTGGCTGAGATTTTTTGCATGTTCATCTCTGTGCGTATAAGAGTAAATATGTCTACTGGCAATGTATCTTTTGTTCCTCGTCTTTGGTATCGTATTGTTTTTAATGAGGTAGATGCTTCTTTGTATAATATCTCTAACTTCTCTCTTTTTTTGCTAATAAGATGTTTGCCAATAGTTTTTGTGAATGCGACTATGTTTTCTCTACCATGAATATTTATTGTATATCCAGTTTTTTTACCACCTCTATAATTAAACTTTTTTGTATGTAATGTGCTTATGATAGCAAACCTTAGTAGTAGTGTCTGTATATCACCAGCTAAACGCTTAGAGCTTGTTGCATAAAATAGCTGCGCATTTTTTATATCTATACATCCATCTCCTTGCCACATCTTACCTATAAGTATCGCTAATGATGCATTAGAGTGAGTAAAGACAGTATTTGGTATGTGTTTCTCCGTTGCTTTTTTATTACGCAATTTCAATTCCTTGAGCCAATTTGAGAGAATATTATCTTGTTTCTGATTTTTTTGACCAATGTAAACTGCTGTTGTTAATTTTCGAGTATCTATTGTTATTGATGCATTAAAAAACTTTTTGGCATTTTTAATAAAGTCTGAGACCTCTTGTTTGCTTGAAGAGTAGTAGTATATGCCATGCGGGTGACACAGATTGCCTTCGGCTAGTAAGTAACCCAAAGTTGCCATTTTATAATCATCTATAGTTGATGTCTTTGTTGGTTCTAGTAATGTGCGAGTCACTGCAATACGCTCTCCAATTGTTAAGTCTTTGGTATTCTTCCATCCTGAAAAAATTCTCATAGGATGGTTATCAGTTGTCTTTATTGTACGACCAGAACGCGTTGTTATGAGATAAAGATCTTTTATTCCATTTTCTACCACAGCATGTACCTTTTTATTTACAATTTTCAGATTATTATCGAGTGAGCTTACAATGAATGGTTGATTACTTGCGTATAAATCTTTTATAGTTGAAGGTTTACCAGTTTTACTATGTATAATTTGCACATCTCCAGCTAAACATTTATTAAATCCATAAGCTGCAAATGTCTCAATCATGTCCCATAGTTCCTTAGCTACAGAGTCTTTCATTCCTCTCTCTACGCAACCATTGTGAAATTTATCTTTTTGCTTCGCCATCTCCTCTGGAATCTTCTTGCCCATAGCCTTTCGGAATTTGTCGGCTTCTCCCCAAGAGTATCCAGCAAGTTCTACTGCAATAAGCATGACATCATCTTGGTATATAAGTATTCCAAATGTAGGAGCAAGATACTTCTCTAGTCTTGTATCTATATATTTAACTCTGCTCGGGTCTTGTTTGCGCGCAATATATTCTGGTATGAATTCCATAGGTCCTGGGCGGTAGAGAGCCACCATAGCATTAATATCGTGTACACTTGTAGGCTTTAGATCTACTAGCCACTTGGTCATACCCGTGCTTGCCATTTGGAATACTCCGACAGTATGTCCAGCTGCGAGCATCTTATAGGTCTTTTTATCATCAAGTGGGAGATTGTTTATATAGATTTCTTTATTTTGAATCTTCTTAACTCTAGCTATAGCATCGGCAAGTATTGCCAGGTTCTTAAGTCCAAGAAAGTCAAACTTAAGTAATCCAGCATCCTCTACACCATGCATATCGTACTGGGTTATTAGCTTCTCGTGCCCTTGCGCCGCTTTTGGGTCATATTGTACAGGGATATAATCTGTAACATCACCTGTGTCTGATATAACTACTCCTGCAGCATGTACTCCAACATGGCGCGCATTACCCTCTAATTGCTTAGCATAATCTATTACTTCTCTTACTTCATGCATTTCTTTATAAGCTTTAGCAAGCTCAGGCTCAATGTCAAGTGCAGTATCTATAGTCATGGGGAAGCCTTGTTTACCAAATGGTATAAGCTTAGCAATCTTATCTCCTAGACTATAAGGTCCTCCTAAAGCTCTATTTACATCTCTTACTACTGCACGCGATGCCATGGTACCGAAGGTTCCTATCTGAGCCACGGCATTAAATCCATATTTTTCTCGAGCATAATTTATCATATCATCTCGCTTATTATTAGGTATGTCCATATCAATATCTGGCGGCGAAGGACGCTCAGGGTTAAGGAAGCGCTCAAATGGGAGATTATATAATAAGGGGTTGATAGAAATAATGTCTAATAAATAAGAGACAAATGAGCCAGCAGCAGATCCTCGGGTATTGGTTAGTATGTTGGCTTTATCTGCCCAACGCATAAGATCAGACACCACAAGGAAGTATGGAGAGTATCCTTTGTCTTTTATTATTCCTAATTCATACTCTATGCGCTCCCTCATTGTGTCATCAAGAGTAATACTGCGACGCTCAAGTCCAGCATAAGTATCATCTCGGAGCATCTCGTCGTAACTCTTACCATCAATCTTTGGGAAGTTGGGGAACTTCCAATTACCAAGATTTAAGTCTACATTACTACACATCTCTGCTACTTTATGTGTATTTTCTAATAAAGTGGGACAGTCTTTAAAAAATGTACCCATCTCCTCAGTAGTTTTAAAAGAGTAGTCTTCTTCATGTTCGATGTCTTCATCATTAAGTCTTTTGGCAGTATGTATCTTATCTGCGAGCGCGCGCGCCACCTTGTCCTTGTGTTGTAAGTAGTACACATCATGAGCTGCTAGCATTTCTATCTTTAGTTCCTCTGCTATTTCTTTTATCTTTATAATTTTATCTTCGTGTCCTAGTAATTCATTGTGACTGGTTATTTCAAGATAAAGTTTTTCTTTGTAAAGTTCTTGATATTGTAGAGCGCGCTTCTTAGCAACTCTACTATCTGCATTATCTAGTGCCTGACTTACAGAGCTATTGTGAGCCGGTAGTATTGCGACCAGTCCATCAGTAAACTTACCTAATAAATCAAGATCAACCCTAGACACACCATTGTGCATGCCTTCAAGATTTGACTTGGTCACTATTTGTATCATATTTTGATAGCCCTGTTTCGTCTCTGCAAGTAATATCAGGCGCGTATAAGCATCATCTGTCCTATGTTCTTTATCTGTCATCTTGCGAGGAGCTACAAAGAGATCTACGCCGAGTATCGGTTTAATATCATTTTTCTTACATTCTTTATAGAATTCTATAATGCTATACATATTTCCATCTTCAGTAATTGCAAGCATTGTTTGCTTGTCGTCTTTTGCTGCGGCTACTAATTCATGTATTTTAGGTATGGCATTAAGAAGAGAATAATGAGAATGTGTATGCAGGTGAGTAAAAGGAGTAGATTTAGTCATTAGACATAGTATAGCATTTTTTTCCGCTCTAGCTTAAGTGGTAAATAGTTTTGGTTTTGATATACTATTTACAATATGCAAGATAAGTCAAATAAAACAAAAATATATATTGATGGCGCAAATCTACACACTGCTTTAAAATATTCTGGGCACCCTTTAGACTATGGTAAATTCTTTATATGGCTAAGTGAGGAATTTAAAACAAGTAATGTTTTCTTATTTATTGGTTATATAAAATCTAACGAAGATATATACAAAGAGTTGTCAGACATTGGATATAAATTAATTTTTAAGAAGACATTACGCAGTAGAGGCAAGATAAAAGGTAATTGCGATGCTGAACTTGTGCTAAAAGCGACCATGGATATAACAGAAACAAAATTTGATAATTTAATATTGGTTTCAAGTGATGGTGACTTCGCATGTTTACTTGAGTTTGCTAAGAGTAGAGGAAAATATGTAAGAGTAATTTCTCCATCACAAAAATTGTCTTACTTGATAAGAAAGATGAATATTGATATAACCTGGCTACAAGAGATGGTGCATCATTGGTATAAGGAATAAAAAAAGCCCCCTATGGAGACTAGCCCCCATAAGAGTCTTCTTCATGGTTATGGATGTATTATAACAACACAATGAACAAAGTCAATCAAAAAACAAAATATCTAATAGGCATAGATGAAGCCGGGAGAGGGCCTATAGCTGGGCCTGTTGCAGTGGGTGGCTGCATTATAACTCACTTAGCACTTGGGCAGATAAGTGATGAGTTATTAGAGAAGTTTATGAGAGGGAAGCTTAAGGACTCTAAGAAATTAAGTGAGAAAAAAAGAGAAGAGATATTTGTATGGATGCAAGAGAAGAAGAAAGCTGGAGAGTTAGACTTTGTAGTAAGTATGGGCAGTGCTAAGACAATAGACAATCTTGGCATTGTCCCAGTTATTAATAAAGCGCTATCTATAGTACTCACAAGATTAATAAAAGTACAGAAAAACAAAATTGTAGAGGTTAAACCTCTACAATTTTGTGACGATGATGTATTTGTAAAATTAGATGGTGGGCTAAGGGCACCAGAAGCTTTTAAATATCAAGAAACTATCGTGAGAGGAGATGAGAATGAGGTTGTAATATCTCTTGCGAGTATTGCAGCTAAAGTTACAAGAGATGAGTATATGAAGAGTCTTGGTGAAGAATATAATAAAGAGGGCAAAGATTACGGCTTTGAGAAACATAAAGGATATGGCACCAAGGGGCATTATGATGCAATAGAAAAACACGGACTCGGTAATGAGCACCGTATAAGTTTTTGTAAAAATATAAAGTCGAGTGGAAGTGGGGAGTAACGAGCTCCCGTCCAGATAAGATTATTGAATTGAGTTTACGCAATGTAGACTATCCTAGAAGTTTAAATTATGTATCTAAAGAATAGACAAAATAATACATAATCGAGATGAAGATTTTAGAATAGAGAGTACATCACTCTCTCTACCTTAACTCAGAATATAACGCTAGACCCATACTACTGAGTATCATATGGCTAACGGTTGCAAAGGCCTGTTTAGGCGTAAGCAAGGCTAAGATTAGTCGCGAAAGGCGATTTCATCCCCTGTGTAAATTTCTCTGCACTTAAAGTTTGAGTAGCTTAAGGTGTATACTCACAACCATTACGAACAAGACGACGCACAAACTGTCGAATCAATTCACTCCCATATTTTTCAAAGTACGCCTGATAGTCCTTTTGCTATCTTTTTCTTTTAGACTTTCTCGCTTGTCATAGTCCTTCTTACCCTTGGCAATGGCCACTTCAAGCTTTAATCGTCTGTTATTATTATACCACGCGAGAGGTATGACTGTCAAACCTTTAGTATTCTCAGTTTGTTGCAATTCTTTAATTTCTTTTTTATTTAATAAGAGTTTGCGCACTCTAGCAGTGTCATATTCTTTAGGAGTATTTGCTTCTTGATAATTAGATATACTAGCATTAACTAAATATGCCTCATTATCTCTAATTAAAACATGACTACCTACAAGACTGGCCTTACCAGAGCGCACTGCCTTAACCTCATATCCAAAGAGAACTACACCAGCCTCAAACTTTTTGATTATTTGATAATCAAATGTGGCTTTTTTATTTTGTACATTTATTTTTTTAT
>CAZGTE010000004.1:0-22050 GCA_964528515.1 uncultured Candidatus Saccharibacteria bacterium | reverse complement strand
CGCAATTACTAATATAGAATTTGATCACCCAGATTATTATAGAGATCTAAAAGATACTGAAGATGCATTTGCAGATGTAGCTAGTCAGAGTGAGATAGTCTTAATGCAAGATAGTATAGATAGATACATACTCAGTGTGCCAGAGCTTAAGGTGCCAGGAGAATACAATAGGCGCAATGCTGCGCTTGCTCTTGCTATTGTTGATAAGCTTGGTGTAGACATACAAGAGGCGAAAGAAGCATTGGGAGACTTTAATGGTACTTGGAGACGATTTGAATATCTAGGTAAGACAAGTACTGGGTCAAGAGTCTATAATGATTATGCTCACCACCCAACAGCAATAAGAGAGATGCTGACAGGAGCAAAAGAGAAGTTTAAAGACAATAGAATAATAGCAGTATTTGAATCACATACCTATACTCGTACAGCAGAGCTAATGGACGAATTCGCTATTAGCTTCGCTAATGCAGATGAGGTAATAATTACTCCAATTTATCCAGCCAGAGAAGATCCAATAGAGGGGATAACAGCAGAGTCTCTTGCTAAGAATATTAGCAAGTATAATGCTAATGTGCAGAGCGTGAGTAGTCTAACAGAGGCAGTGCATAAGGCAGAGGAGCTAGCAAACAAAGATGACATAATAATATTTATGGGAGCAGGAGACTTGCATAAGTATACAAAGTACTAAGTTACTGGTCTTTTTACTACCAAGTTGTATACTCATAATATGTTAGAAACAGAAACAAAAGGCACATTATACATAATAGCAACACCAATAGGTAACCTTGAAGATATTACACTGAGAGCCTTGAGAGTGTTCGGGGAGGTAGATACAATTTTTTGTGAGGACACTAGAGTCACTGGCAAGCTCATCCATCATCATGGTATTAAAGCCAAGATGCAGAGCCTCAATGCTCGCACAGAAGATCAAAAAATAAACTCAGTAATTGAATTATTAAGTGAAGGTAAAGATGTCGCATATGCCAGTGATGCAGGCACTCCTGGAATAAGTGACCCTGGAGTGCGCTTAGTTTCAGCTGCACATAAGGAGAATATTGAGGTAGTGAGTGTGCCAGGCGCATCAGCTCTTACTGCAACACTCTCCATATCTGGCGTGCCTACTAATAAGTTTACCTTCTTGGGTTTCTTACCACAGAAGAAGGGTAGACAAACAGCATTAAGAGAGATTGCGAATATGCAACATACCGTGGTCCTATATGAGTCTACCCATAGAATTTTAAAATTACTTACTGAATTTACAGAGTATATTCCTAATAAGAAAATAACATTAGCCAGAGAGATTACTAAGATGCATGAGGAGATATTGAAAGGGTCACCATCTGAGATTATAGAAATACTAGAGTCTAATCCACAGAAGCAGAAAGGTGAGTTTGTAGTTATTGTATCTCACTAGTATAAAAATTTGACATTGTGGCGCTATCTTGTTAGTATTTGGCCCAATCTATACCACTGTTATTTTAGTGGTTGTAGATTACAAAAATATACGTGGTAAAACAAGAACAAGAACTATCTGAAGGAACGGTAACTGAGATATTACCTAATGCAATGTTTCGTATCATTGTAAAAGACACCGATCAAAAAATAATCGGATTCCTATCAGGTAAGATGCGTAAATTTCGCATCAAGGTTCTAGTTGGGGATACTGTACTAATGGTACTAGATCCATACGGAGGTAAGGCACGAATAACAAGAAGACAAACATAATATGAAAGTAAAATCATCAGTGAAGAAGATTTGTAAAGATTGCCAAGTGTTGCGTCGTAATGGTGTGGTGCGGGTTATCTGTAAGGTGAGCCCTCGTCATAAGCAGAGACAAGGATAGAGGATAAAATTATTTATAAATAAAGCAAAAAAGATTGAGTTATGAGAATTGCAGGAATTACAATACCAGACAATAAAAGAATTGAATACGGACTAACTGCTGTATACGGTATTGGTCTTTCTCGTGCGCAGTCAATACTTAGTAAACTTGGAATAGATTTAGATACTAAAGCTGTAGACATAAAGACTGATAAAGAGGCAGAAATCCGAACAGTAGTTGAGGGATTCGTAATAGAAGGTGATCTGAAGAGGGAGAAGGGGTCAAATATAAAACGATTAAAAGATATAGGTAGTCATCGTGGAGATAGACATAGTCGTAATATGAAGTTGCGTGGACAAACAACTAAGACGAATAATAGAACCGTACCAAGTGGTATACACGCTATGCATAAGGCTCGCAAGACTATGACAAGTGGTAAGATTAAAGTAGAGAAGAAGTAATCAATTATATAATATGGGAAAGAAAAGAATTGTAAAAAAGAAGGGTAGCACAATGAGTAAAGGACTTAAGGCTCGCGCTCTAGCTAAGACAAGTAAGAAGAAACTTGTAGAAGGAATCCTTAATATACAAGCTACATATAATAATACTAAGGTAAATCTATCAGATATGGACGGTAATGTTGTAATATGGTCTAGTTCAGGAGCTCTTGGCTTCTCTGGAGCTAAGAAGAGTACCCCATTTGCCGCAGCTCAGGTTGGACAAGTGGTAGGAGAGAGGGCTAAGATGATGGGAGTTAAGGAGGTAAGTGCTGTAATTAAAGGAGTTGGGTCTGGTCGTGAGAGTGCACTTAGAGCCTTTGTTGCTATGGGTATTAATCTTGCAAGTATTAAAGACGAGACACCAGTACCGCACAATGGACCAAGGCCACGCAAGGCAAGACGAGTTTAAAGTTGTTAGTTGTAAGTTTATAGTAAATTAAAATATGAAAATTGGACCAAAATACAAAATATGCAAAAGATTAGGAGGAGGTATCTTTGAGAAGTGCCAGACACAGAAGTTTCAATTAGCAGAGGCGCGTGCTAAGAAGGGTGGTCCAAGAAAGCGAGGAATGTCTGACTACGGTAAGCAATTAATAGAGAAGCAGAAGGTAAGATTCTCATATGGAATTACAGAGAAGCAATTAAGAAAGTATGTAGATATTGCCACATCAAAGGTAGATACAGTATCAACAATGAATAGTTCCCTTGAGATGCGTCTTGATAATGTTGTATATAGATCTGGTCTTGCAGCGACACGCAGAATGGCAAGACAGTTAGTGTCACATGGACATATTAATGTTAATGGACGCAAGCTCAAGGTGCCATCATATACTGTAAAAGTAGAAGATGAGATAACAGTAAGAGACTCTAGTAAAAGTAAACCAGTATTTACAAATTGTGATATGACACAGAAGGCACCAAATTGGATAGTGGTAGATACAGGCAAGCTATCAGTGAAGGTTAAAGCAGTTCCAGAGTATGAGGCTGGGTCAACAATATTTGATTACCAGTCTGTATTTGAGTTTTATAGTCGTTAGTATATTTATTTATTTATTAAATCCTTAAAAATTTTATATGTCAAATTACCAAGTAGCATTACCAACTAAGCCTCGTATAGTAGAGGAGAGTGATAACCGTGGAATTTATGAAATAGACGGATTCTACCCTGGATATGGACACACTATAGGTAATTCATTACGAAGAATTATATTATCATCATTGCCAGGAGTTGCTATAACAAGTGTTAAAATTGATGGTGTGAGTCACGAATTCTCCACTATAGATGGAGTAGAAGAAGATGTTATTAGGATACTGCTTAATCTTAAGAAAATCCAATTCAAGACAGATTCTAATGAGCCTCAGACGCTTAAGCTAGAAATAAAAGGACCAAAGAAGGTTACTGCAGCGGATATAAAGGCTCCAGGACAAGTTGAGATATTAAATAAAGACCAATATATAACAGAGGTAACAGGTAAGATTAATCTAGATATAGAATTTAATATAGAGACAGGGCTTGGATATGTACCTAAGGAGGATTTGAATAAAGATAAGGTAGACATAGGATCAATAGCGCTTGATGCAGCATTTGCACCAATAAAGAGAGTAAATTATGAAGTTGAGAATATGCGAGTAGGAGACCGTACTGACTATAATCGTCTTAGGATATTCATAGAGACAAATGGAACTATTACAGCACATGAAGCCTTAGAGAAGTCTATAGAGATAATGATACATCAACTTAAGTCTATAATAGGATTTAAAGAAGAAGAATTAGAGGTAGTAGAAGATAAGCCAGAAGTTAAAGAGGATAAAGAAGATAATAGCAAATCTGTAGATACGGCAGAGATATTTAAGACTCGTATTGAAGAGCTTAAGTTATCTTTAAGAGTGGATACTGCAATGAGTGAGGCTGGTATCCGTACCATTGGTGGACTTGTACGCAAGAGAGAAGAGGATTTACTTGGTATACAAGGACTAGGACAGAAGGGACTGCAAGAGATTAAGAGATCTTTATCTAATTATGGTGTTACACTAAGAGCTTAATTATTGTAAAATTTATAGAAAAGAAATATGAAGCATCACAACAAACAAAGAAAATTCGGAAGAGTGCGCAAAGTACGCACAGCATTATTTCGTTCACTTATGAGAGCTCTTGTACTAGAGGGCTCTATTGAGACAACTCTAGCTAAAGCTAAGGCAATTCGTCCAATGATGGAGAAGTTAGTGACGCTAGCAAAGAAGGATACGGTAGCATCTCGACGTGTAATAACATCTCGTCTTGGTAATGATGAGGAAACCTCTAAGAAGCTGCATGACGAATTGGCAAAGGAATATAAAGATCGTAATGGGGGTTATGTACGCATTACTAAGCTTGGTAAATTTGCTAAAGACACCCGTGACCATGCTCGTATAGAATTCGTTAAATAATTATCACTATGACCAATATTAAAGAACACAATATAAATGTAGAAGGGAAGAAATTAGGTAGAGTAGCCTCAGAGATTGCAATCATTCTTATAGGTAAGGATACTCCAAACTTTATGCCAAATAATGTTGTAAATGTTAAGGTTATAATAGAGGGAGTAGACAAGCTTGCTCTTAGTGATAAGAAATTAGGAGAGAAGGAGTATCAGAGATATTCGGGCTACCCAGGAGGGCGTAAGGTGTTTACTATGGCAGATGTTGTAGCTAAGCACGGTGCTGGAGAAGTGCTCAGAAAGGCAGTGTATGGTATGCTACCAGCAAATAAATTGCGTAAGATAAGGATAAAAAATTTAATAATAAAATAAGTAATACGAGTATATGGCTAAAGAACAATACATAGAAACAGTTGGTAGAAGAAAGACGGCAAGTGCTCGTACTCGTATTACCCCAGCAAAGAAGACTAAGATAGAGGTATTAGTAGAAGGAAAGGTAAAGAAATTTGAAGAGTACTTCCCAACTAAGGCATTACAAGAGACTGTACTTGATGTATTTAAAACAGAAGATGATGCAAATCTAACCTTCGAGGTTACCGCTGTAATTAAGGGTGGTGGAATAGCAGGACAAGCAGAGGCATTGCGTCACGGTATAGCTAGGGGATTAGTAGAGCATAATATAGATCTAAGACCTCATCTTAAGTCTCAAGGATTTATGAAGCGCGACCCAAGAGTGAAAGAGCGTAAGAAGCCAGGACTACGCAAAGCTCGCCGAGCGCCACAGTGGTCAAAGCGATAGTAATTGCACACACAACTTATCAAACAACTTCGTTGTAGTATGAAAAATATTATCTAAGCCTTACCCAAATGTTTTCAACAGTGAGGTTGAACCTCACTGTTGCGGTAAATATTGTAGTGTTGTGGTATGATATGTGTATGCAGATTTTATATAAAATACCAGACTGAAGACATATTATATAATATGAAAAAGCAGCTCATACATATACACGGCGGAAGTCCATATGATTCTTATGAAGATTATATTGAGTCATTGGAAGAGAAGGTTATTGAAGACCCTCTAAAAGTATTTAGTAATGAATTAAGCTGGAGCAGGAGGTATATAGAATTTTTACATGATGATTGGCAGGTGATTCGTCCAGATATGCCTTGTTCTAATAATGCAAAGTATATAGAATGGAAAATTTGGTTTGAAAAATATATTCCCTTCTTGCAAAATAATATCATTTTGGTGGGGCATTCTTTAGGGGCGACATTTCTCGCTAAATATCTTAGCACACATACTCTACCTGTCACAATAGAGCAAATACACTTTGTGGCTGGAGCATATACTTGCGAAGCAGATTTTGATTTACATAATATTGACATGCAATTAGTACAAAAACAATGCAAGAATATCAGAATATATCATTCAAAAGATGATTTTATAGTACCATACAGTGCAAGTGATATGTTTTTGCAAGCATTACCAAAAGCAACGCTTGTAACTTTCACAGATCGTGGACATTTTTTACAGGCAGAATTTCCTGAACTTATTCAAAACATTTTAGAAATTGATAATATATGAATCAGCAGATAAAAATTGAGAATCATAAAGGTGAGCTGATTGATGTACTATTAGAAGGTAATGAGACCGCTAGTGACATTGTGATATTTGTACACGGATTTGGTACAGATAAGGGAGAGGGTGAGCATCTATTTGTCGAGCTTGCTGACTATTTATCTAGTGAATTCTTAATAATCCGTTTTGATCAGTCTGGTTACGGTTCTTCGCAAGGCCTTCAGCAAGATGCGACTCCAGCTAAGGCAGCACAAGATCTTGATCACATACTCCGCTATACTAGGCAGAAGTATTCAGATAAGACAATCAATATATACGCGCACTCTATGGGCACATTGGCTACAGCAATACTAAGTCCAGATAGTATAAATAAGACAATATTTACAGGAGCCACAAGCCCAAACCTGCTAGATATTATAGAGAGACTCACTAAACGCATAGAGAGTAAAGGAGGTAGTGTGGACAAAGATGAGGTATCTATATATAAGCGTACGTCAGGAACAGTACAGGAGATAGGGTCTGAGTTTTGGCAAGTACTGCAGTCAACAAACTTTATCAAGTTACTTAAAGAGTTTGCCAATAAGACCCATTTAACTGTAATTAAGTCAAAGCAAGACCAGATAGTCGGAGACAGTCCAGAATTTAATGCTTATGAGAATATTGATAAGCTGGAGTATATAGAATTACAAGGAGACCACAACTATGCCAATAAGCAAGATAGGCAAAACTTATTTATGCAAGTTAAGAATATATTGGAATCTAAATAGCCAGAGTTTGTTAAGATGGTATACTGTACATAAATGAGCTCAACAGTAGAACAAATTAAGGAGAGGATAGACATAGTAGATCTGGTTTCTCAGTATGTTAGCCTGCAGAGAGCTGGTGCTAATATGAAGGCTAGGTGCCCATTTCACTCTGAGAGATCACCATCTTTTACTGTTTCTAGCGAGAGACAAAGCTACCACTGTTTTGGCTGTGGTGAGCATGGTGATATATTCACCTTCATAGAGAAGATAGAGGGAGTAGACTTCCGAGGCGCTCTCAAGATATTAGCAGAGAAGGCAGGTGTAGAGATTAAGTATGATGGCCCTAAGAAGAGTAAAAAGGAGTTAGATGAGCGTGAGCAAATGTTTGTTGCAATGTCTAGTGCTACAGAGTTTTATCACAATAAATTACAAGAGAATCAAGAGGTGCTTAAATATCTAGAGGATAGAGGCTTCACTAAAGAGACTATTACAAGATTTCAAATTGGCTTTGCTCCTGATGAATGGCATTCAGTAGAGCAAAGACTATCCATAGAAGGGTTTAGTATTAATATATTAGAGAAGATAGGACTGTCTATAAAGGGAGACAAGGGTTACTATGATAGATTTCGATCACGAATAATGTTTCCTATGAGAGATACTGCAGGTAGAGTAGTGGCATTCTCAGGTCGTATTTTTGAGAATGAAGACAAAGACAGTTCAAAAGACTCAGGGCAGACAGCAAAATATATAAATTCTCCAGAGACAGAGCTATATAGCAAGTCTAAGATACTCTACGGATTTGATATGGCAAAGCAAGTAATACGAAAGAATGATTTTACAATTCTTGTAGAGGGTCAGATGGATCTAGTAGCTTGTCATCAAGCGGGATATCATAATTCAGTTGCTATCTCAGGCACAGCGCTTACTAATGATCACTGCACTATTCTTGGTAGAATGTCTAAAAATATTGTATTGGCACTAGATGCAGACGAAGCTGGAATTAAGGCAGCCGAGAGGAGTGCGATAATAGCACTTAGTAATGGATTCGACACAAAGGTGGCGCGTCTTCCAACAGGTCAGGACCCAGCAGATTTATTACATGAGGATGGTGGTCAAGATAAATGGAAGGAAGTAATAAAAAAAGCAAAGCATATAATAGAGTTCTTGCTAGATATATACCAAGAGAGACATAGTGATGATGAGCGCAAATTTAAGAAGATGGTTGAAGAAAAAGTATTACCATTCGTCGCTCGGATACATAGCAGTATAGACCAAGAGCATTTCATAAAGATTGTTGCAGGCACAATAGGAGTATCAGAGTCAGCAATAACTCTTGCATTATCAAATATAAAATTACCGAAAGATAATAATCTAGATGTGCCAGTGGCAAGGGTGCAAGATTATAGAAAGCAATTTAGTCCACTTGCAATATTGGCATCTGTAATAACTTGGCAGAAGAGTATGAAGAAGCCAGTAATAGATATAAATGCTATAGAAGACAGGATACTTACTCTAGTGACAGATTTAGAATATAAAGCAGTATTAGAGCAAGTAGATGAGGGAGAGATAGTATATGTAGAGAGTATGTATAGTACAACTGAAGCAGTACAAGCTGTAGTTGCAGAGAGATTAGAGTATTTACGCCAATCTACTTTAAGGGCAGAGAAATTGAGACTAACTCAAGAATTACAGAAGGCCGAGAATGATAATAATGATGATAGGATAGTAGATCTACATAAGCAAATAATAAAATTAAATAACCAATTAGAGCTATCTTAAGTGTAGATGAGTTAATCACAGTTTAAGGGCTTACTTACTTGCAAATGCTTGACAGACGCGCTATAGTGACGCCTAATATGGCAATAAAAAAACCAATAACAAAGAAATCAACTAAGAATAAAGTATCTAATAAGAAAAAACTTACAAAAAAAACAGATACTAAGAAAGTTCTTATTGATACAGAGCGACCTAAAAGGTTAACAGAGAAAGAAAAACAAATACGCAAAAAGGCAATACTAACAAAGGGTAAGAATAGAGGATATATAACCTATGATGAAATATTACGCGACTTCCCAACTATTGAAGACGATATTGCATTCCTAGAACAATTATATGATGACTTCCAGATTGCTGGTATAGACATATTAGAGAGCGGTAGTATACTTGGTACAGATGCAGAGACAGATGCAGTATTAGAGAGTAAGCGATTAAAAGGGCGTGATGGTAGTGGAGATTCTGTACAGATGTACTTGCGTGAGATAGGTCAATATCCTTTACTTACAGCAGCAGATGAGGTGCGTCTAGCTAAGCGAATATTAGCTGAGGATGATGAGGCTCGTAATCTACTGGCGCGCTCCAACTTACGCCTGGTTGTGTCTATCGCTAAGAAATATGCTAATAGGTCACCAGACTTAACATTATTGGACCTTATTCAAGAGGGTAACTTGGGACTATTTAAGGCAGTTGATAAATTTGACTATACTAAAGGTTATAAGTTTTCTACATATGCTACTTGGTGGATTCGACAGGCAATTACTCGTGCATTAGCAGATCAGTCTCGCACAATCCGAATACCAGTCCATATGGTAGAGACTATCGCTAAGTATAAACAAAAATTACGCGAGCTAAGCCAACACTTAGGCAGAGAGCCTCTAGCAGAGGAGGTCGCAGTAGAGATGGGTCTAGAAATAGAGAAGGTCTATCATATACAGAAGATTAACCAACTTACATTGTCACTTGAGGCACCAGTAGGTAGTGATGATGATGGTGCTAAGAGTACACTTGGTTCATTTCAGACAGATGATTCTATAGAGTCCCCAGACAGAGGAGCCGCTAAACGCATACTTAATAACCACTTACAAGAGGTTTTAAATGAGTTATCACCTAAAGAACGCAAGATATTAGAATTGCGAAATGGTATAGAAGATGGAGTGTGTCACACTCTTGAGGAGGTGGGTAAGGTATTTGGAGTTACAAGAGAGAGAATAAGACAAATAGAGGCAAAAGCATTAGAAAAAATGCGTACCCATACTCATGCCGACCAGTTGAAGAATTACTAAAGTTTGGTACACTATGTAAGTCTTATGCAAGACAATGCGTCGATGCCAGAGTGGTTAAATGGGACCGGCTGTAACCCGGTTGGCAATTGCCTACACAGGTTCAAATCCTGTTCGGCGCACTATTCAATATTAACCTTCACTTCAAACATTGGTTGAATATTTTGTAATATTCTAGTTAAGTCTTTATTAGGATAATCTTTTGTAGATATTCTTAATAAGGCATGTAGAGCAAATCTACCAGGCTTAAGTTGGTAGAATTGTTTAAATACTCTTGGTCCATAAGGCTCAATCTGAGGCATTATATTTTGGAAGTCTTTTATTATTTGCCTCTTACTCCCTATACGAGTTATTTTTACCATCACGGTGTATGGAGGATATTTAAGAATCTTACGCAGGTCTAATTCCTCTCGCATAAAGTTTGAGATGTCTCCATCCTTAGCTCGTAACAGTACATTCCTCTCTGGCATACGAGTCTGTATATATAGAGATTCTTTCGTAATATCTTTTATTTGTAATAATAGTGAGAATACTGACTCGTCAATTTCAAAGCTTGGTATAGAGAGCATTGCATCAAGTGAGGCGACTATCGAGATATCTACTCTATCTAAGAATGGTATCACCACTCGTGTTCCAAGTAATATACCACCATTTAATTCAAAGTCATCTATTGCGCCCAATATCTGTTTATCAGTTTTTGTTGTCTGCTTATCTATGCGAGTTATAGGTAAGTTTTTATATTCTTTTTTTAATTCATCTTCTATTAACTCAATACCTATTCCAAGAGTATCAAGTCTCCAGCTATTACAATAAGTACAGGTTGTGTCTGCATCCTTTGTTTCCCCGCATTTATAACAGAGGAATTCTCTATTAGTACCTTTCTTTCGAAGGGTAATAGGAGTATCGCAATTGTCACATAATACAGGTGTCTTACAATCTCTACAGACTGTCAGTGGAGCAAGTCCTCGGCGCGGTGAGAGTATAAATATTTTCTTTTTTTCTATAATAGATTTTTTAATTATCTTGTGTAGATTATCGCTAATTGCAGTAAACTTCTTTTTATTTTTATCTCTTGTGTCTAATATATTCACGCCTACCTTACTCCTTGCTCTGGTTGATGGGGGGAGTAGTTCCAGTATCTTATCTTGTTTAAGTGCTAATTGTGTCTTGCTGGATAGTACAGTACTGCCGAGTATTAATCTTATTCCAGATATTTGTGCATATAGTCTAATAAATTTAGATGTGTCTATGTAAGGTCGTTTTAATGTGCTATATACACTTGATGCTTCGTCTTCAATTATGATTGTGCCGAGATCTTTCCTGAATAGTGTGGCATATCTAGCAGTAGCTATTAGTAACACTGCTTTTTTTGATTTATGTATCTCTTCAAATACCTTTAATTGTTTAACCTTGGTCATCTTGCTGTGAAGTATATAAGTTCTATCTTGTAATCCTGTAGACAGATCCTTATAGATGGTCTTAGTATATGACACCGTGGGTGTGATTAGAATTACTGACTTCTTCTTTGCTAGCTCCTCCCTGATAGTGTTTTTGTATAAAAATACTCTGTCCTGTGTTGATGCCTGTAGAGCATAGGCTGTATGATTCTTGGTAGAGCTATTTTGACTGTCTATGATTACTGTGCTTGTTAATATAGCTTTTGGTAACATTGTATTTATGATAGACCCAGCTGTTGTTGCATAGTAGCTTGCCATCTCTCTAGATGTCTTGATGAAGCTCTCTGGTACGAGAACCCTCTCTGGAGCCACACCAATTCTCCTTAGTGTAAAGTCGCCGCCCCTAAGTATGGCTCTCATATCTGAGGCATCAGAGCTGTGCATTACAAGAGCAGGTACATCTTTATTACGCACTGGTACCTGTACTATGGATCCTATAGACACATCTTTTAAAGAGAAGTATGTTAACTCGCCAATCATCTGACTACTAGTTATTGGTACGACAGTTAATATTCTCATAGAATACATTATAGCAGATTAACCTCAACACCGAAGCCTTGCTTCGGTGTTGAGGTCTTGATATAATATAAGTATGTCGTATAGAAAAGAAGAGTTGTCAAATAATGAGTATTATCATATATATAATCGTGGAACTGATAAGAGAATAATTTTTGAAGATAAGCAAGATTTTTTTCAATTTCTACAAATGCTTGATTTATTTAACATAGATATGTCTTGCGGGTCTGTAAAAGCTTATAAGTATCCAATTAATCTTGAACACCGAAGCAAGGCTTCGGTGTTGGTAGAAATTGTTGCTTATTGTTTGAATGGTAATCATTATCATTTATTACTTAAGCAAGTTGCTGATAATGGGATATCTAAATTTCTGCAAAAAATTGGTACTGGATATGCAAAATATTTTAATCAAAAAAATAACAGAACAGGGAGTCTTTTTCAAGGAAAGTTTAAGTCTATTCATATAGGTACTGATGAATACCTCAAGGGTTTGAGTGCTTATATAAATCTAAATAATATGATACATAGAAAAGTTAATAAAAGTAAATCTAAACACCGAAGCCTTGCTTCGGTGTTGTATCGGAGTAGTTGGTGGGAGTATGGAGGAGTGAAAGAGAATGGTACTTTTCATGAAATTTGTGAAAAGGATATCATACTTGGTGCATTTAATAATAGGAGAGATTATATGAAGTTTGCACAAGGATATGTAAAGAATATTGTGAATATGAGGAAAAGAAATATTGAGCTTAATAGTGATAAAGAGTTGTTTTTGGAGTAAAATTTAAGATCTGTAGATTATTGATAAATTTAAAATGGTTAGTTAAATCTCTGGTATAATAAATCTAATGACAGGAGAAAATACTGACAATAATCTAGAGACAATAAATTATTTCGGAATGACAGATGTCCGAGGTAAGCATACTCCATTTGGCATTAAGTCAGATGACAGACTTCGGCATATGTACATAATAGGTAAGACTGGTATGGGTAAGTCTACGATGCTAGAGAATATGGCAATACAAGACATTCAAAATGGTGAGGGTATTTGCTTCATTGACCCTCATGGGTCAGCAGCAGAGAAGCTCTTAGAGTTCATACCACAAGACAGGATTGAAGATGTTTTATATTTTGCTCCATTTGATATAGACCATCCAATAGGATTTAATGTTCTTGAAGATGTCGGCTTTGAGAAGAGGCACTTAGTAGTCGCAGGTCTTATGAGTGCATTCAAGAGAGTGTGGGTAGATGCATGGAGCTCAAGGATGGAATACATATTACAGAATGTACTATTGGCATTATTAGAGTATCCAGACGCCACTCTCGTAGATGTGAATAGAATGCTAATTAATAAAGAATTTAGAAATAAGGTATTAGACAGAGTCACAGACCCTATGATACTAGAGTTCTGGAAGGTTGAATTTGTCGGCTATACAGATAGATATGCGCAAGAAGCAACTCCAGCAATACAAAATAAAATCGGTCAATTTGTCGCTAATCCACTAGTGCGTAATATCATAGCTCAGCCAGACTCTACATTTAATATTAGAGAAATTATGGATAATAAAAAGATATTTATAGTTAATCTATCTAAGGGTCGTATGGGTGAGCAGAATGCAGACCTCATAGGTAGTATGCTGGTGACTAAGATTTACCTCTCTGCCATGAGCAGAGCAGAGCAGACATCTGCGGAGCTAGAGGCATTACCCCCATTCTATCTATATGTTGATGAGTTCCAGTCGGTTGTTAATGACTCATTTGCAAATATACTATCCGAAGCTCGTAAGTATAAATTAGCACTTATAATTGCCCATCAGTATGTAGAGCAAATGGAGGAGAATATTCGCAATGCTGTATTTGGCAATGTGGGGACGACTATTACATTTAGAGTGGGACCATTTGACGCTGAGGTATTAGAGACTATGTATAAGCCAACATTCTTATCAGATGACTTGGTCAACTTGGGATTTGCACAGATATACCTAACTCTTATGATAAGTGGTGTAGGCTCCGCACCATTCTCAGCGCGTACGATAGAGCCTATAATAGTTCCGAAAGTTACATTTGAAAGAGAGATAATAGAAAGCTCAAGAGCAAAATATAGTAAGTCGCGCAAAGAGGTAGAGAAGCTTGTACAGAAGACAGGACTATTAACACCAGCACCCAAAGGTAATCAGGTAAATAAGAAACAAATACAGAAAAAAATAGAAGAAAGTTTTAAAAAAGAATATAAAAATAAATTCCAAAAGAAAAAAATAGAAAAAATAAGCCCAAATGAAGAACTTAAAAAAGCAATAGAGAAAGCAACACAAGTAGCTCAAATAAAGAAAAAAACAGATATAAAGATAGTCACTAAAGATAAAATTAAAAAAGAGGTATCAGAAGAAGATCTCAGATTAGTCTTAGGAAGTAATTAAGATGAGGTGGATTATCGCCATCTTTATAATGTTGCCACATATTACATTTGGCAATGTGATTATTACTGAGGTGATGTGTAATCCAGTATCGGAGCTTGATGAATGGGTTAAAATCATAAATACTGGTGAGGGTCCAGTAGATGTCAAAGATGTCAAATTTTTCGATAACTCCTTTAAGGAGCTGTCAATTGCGTCTGGAGACTTTTCTTTAGATAAAGATGAGACAGCATTTATTATTGCGCATAAGGCGACGAGTACAATAGCTGACTTACGAGGTAATATATACACAGTAAGTAGTACAGGATTAAATAATGCGGGAGAGAGAATTGGTTTCGGTACAGAATTTGTAACTTATTCGAAGCAGACAAATAAGGGTGTGTTATGTAGTATTAAGAATAGAGACAGTGTCGATGGTGGTACAGACACTCCTGAGCCTACAGATATAAGAGAGGTAAATAAAGTAATTACAACATATAAAGAGGTGACGAGATGGGAGACGGTAGAGATACAACCTCCACAAGACATTTTCATTAGAGATATAAGAAACAAGACAGTGCTCCTTGGTAGTGAACTATATATACGACCAGAGGTATTTGATGCCACAGGTAAATCAGTAGAGGCTAAGTGTCATATAACATTTGGAGATGGTGCAGAAAGTATTACTTGTAATACTGAGCATCTATATCAATTTGTGGGTAAATATATATTGAATATAAATGCAAGCAAAAACTCTATGCAAGCGAGCACAAGAGTATCTATAGATGTTATAAAGCCAAATATTAATATATCAACATCAGAGAGTGGAGAATATGTTGAATTGATTAATGATTTAGATTCTAATATAGAGTTAAGTGGGTGGAAGATTAAGGTAGGTCATAAAAGATTTAATATACCAAATGGTACTATAATATCAGCTAATGGCTCTATTAAGATTAGTGCTATTACTATGGACATAGATATTAATAGGCGTGGAGGAGGAGTAGTCGCTCTTGTAGATGCATTTAATAAGATCGTGACAGACAGTACAACTCAGGCAGTGATAGCAGATGAAGTACCTCAGATTGAATATGTAATTGAGCAAGTAGAAGAGTCTTCAGAAGAGATAAATATTAAGGAGGTAGAAGTTGAAGAAGTCATTAATATTATAAATACTACCCCAGTAGAGCATAAAGATGTACTTAATAATAGTGTAATAGGCATGCAAGTATCTATAAATGAGGTAATAGCAGAAGAGGAAGAAGAGAAAGAAAAGAAGAGTAATAATGATTTAAATCAAGTTATAGAATCACAAGTAGCAGCTGCTGTCTCTACACCGACTAATAGTATTCTGCCAACTGATATTGCTAAGTGGTCTGTGGCACTCTTGGCAATAATTGGTATTGCTATAATTCCTGTCATTTTCAGGAGGAAAGAAGATGATACAGATACCTAGTACATATAACAAAAAAGCCCGCCGAATGGCGGTCTCTTTTGTATTTTCGTAAAGCTCCACCTTAGTGGCACTCAGTAGTATTATACAATAATATAAAGATTGGCACAAGCGGTAATTATTGGTATACTCTCCTATGTATCGTACATAGAGCGGATGGCGGCGGCACTCATTATTTTCGTTTTGGAGCTAGCACCCGTCATCCGCTGTGTGTAGGATATAGTATTATACAATGTCAATTTTTAAATCAATATTAGGAGATGAGAATACAAGAGCCTTTAAGAAGGCTAAGGTTATTTTACCAAAGGTCAATGAGCTTGAGAGCACGATGCAAGCATTATCAGATGAAGACCTAAGAGCAAAGACAGAAGAATTTAAGACTAGACTAGAACAAGGAGAGACACTAGATATGATAATGCCAGAAGCTTTTGCTGTTGTGCGTGAGGCATCTGTGCGCACTACTAATATGCGCCCATTTGATGTACAGGTTATAGGAGGGTCAGTAATCCACAATGGAGACATAGCAGAGATGCGTACAGGAGAGGGTAAGACCCTGGTGGCGACTATGCCGGTATACCTAAATGCTCTTGAGGGCAAGGGAGTACACCTTATTACAGTTAATGATTACCTTGCCAAATTACACGCGGCACTTATGGGACAGGTATATTCATTCTTAGGTATGTCAGTGGGTGTTATTGCTGGACAGAGCTCCTATCTGTATGAGAAGGTAGAGCAAGGAGGAGAGATAGACAAAGAGCGTGACCAGAAGGGTACATATAAGATAGAAGATGAACTACTGAGTCCCTCTACTCGAAAAGAGGCTTACGAGGCAGATATAACATATGGTACTAATAGTGAATTCGGATTTGATTATCTTCGTGATAATATAGCCCATAATAAGGATGATGTAAGACAGAGAGGGTTCAATTTTGCCATAGTAGATGAGATAGACTCTATATTAATAGACGAGGCGCGTACACCTCTTATAATATCAGCTCCAGCAGCAGAGTCTGGTGAGTTTTATGCATCTTTTGCTACTATTGCCCACACATTAAAAAAAGATGAAGACTATACAGTAGATGAGAAGCTCAAGGCAGTGCAGATAAAAGACAGTGGTATAGAGAAAGCAGAGAAGATACTAAAAATAGATAATATATATGCAGAAGGAGGTATCAAGTATGTACACCACCTAGAGACAGCTGTACGAGCTCAGGCTATATTTAGTAGAGACAAGGATTATGTTGTAAGTGGTGGAGAGATAGTTATAGTAGATGAGTTCACAGGACGAATGCAGCCAGGTAGGAGATGGAGTGAGGGACTACATCAAGCCATAGAGGCTAAAGAGGGGGTAGAAGTACAGAAGGAGTCTAGGACATATGCATCAGTGACATATCAGAACTATTTCAGAATGTATGATAAGTTGGCTGGTATGACCGGTACTGCTATTACAAGCTCAGAAGAGTTTTTCAAGGTCTATGGGTTAAATACAGTAGAGGTACCAACAAATGTATTACCTAAGAGGCTAGATCAGAATGACTTAATCTATCAGACTCAGAAAGGTAAGTTTAAGGCAATAGCAAGCAAGGTTGCAGAGATCAACAAGACAGGGCAGCCCATCCTAATAGGTACAGCGTCTGTAGAGACTAATGAGCTACTCAGTGCATATCTAGATAAAGAAGGCATTAAGCACGAGCTGCTCAATGCTAAGAACCATGAGAGAGAAGGAGAGATAATAGCCTCAGCTGGACGCAAGGGCGCAGTGACTATAGCTACTAATATGGCAGGGCGTGGAGTAGATATCAAGCTCGGAGGACCAGAAGCCTCAGAGGAGGAATACAATGAGATTAAAAGAATAGGTGGTCTATTTGTACTAGGTACAGAGCGTCATGATGCTCGCAGGATAGACAATCAGCTTAGAGGGCGCTCAGGTAGGCAAGGTGATGAGGGTGAGACCCAGTTCTTTGTATCACTTGAAGATTCTCTTATGAGAATCTTCGCTAGTGATATGATTAAGAATATGATGGGACGCTTCGGCATACCAGAGGATGAGCCAATAGAGCAGAAGATGATAAGTAAAGCATTAGAAAGTGCTCAGACTAAGATAGAAGGCTTCAATTTTGACAGTCGAAAACAAGTACTAGCTTATGACGATATATTAAATAAGCAGAGACATAAGATATATAAAATGAGACGAAGTATCCTATTTGGCGAGACAGAAGAGCTAGATACAGAGCTATCTCGGCTAGTACGGCTTACCGAGATACAAAATACAGCCACAAATTTATCCGAGATAGATAAGAAAAATAACAACAGCCATACGGATACGGCTGAGTTATCCGAGATAGTAAAGAATAAGAAGTCAGAATTAGGGGAGGATATATTTTATAATGCAGTAAGAGGCATTATGCTAAAGACTATAGACTTACTATGGGTAGAGCATCTAGAGCTTATGGATTACACAAAACAGAGTGTAAACTTGCGTGCATATGGGCAGAGAGATCCGCTTATAGAATACAAAGGAGAAGGATTGCGACTATTTAAAGAGATGGAGTATTTATATGCAGTACAATTTACTAAGACATTAGAGAGAGCGCAGAAAGAGGGTGTAACAATTAATAATGTAAGTAATAATATAAGTACTCCAAATATAAATAATGATATGCAAATAGTGCATAATCAGGCTCAGCATATTGCTAAGCAGTCCGAGAGTATATCAAATACAAATTCTGGGTCACAAGCTCCAATAGTTACGGGTGTCAAGATTGGTCGCAATGATAAAGTTACTATAACTAATGGCACAGAGACAAAGGAATTAAAGTTCAAGAAGGCTGAATCTTTATTAACCTCAGGACAATGGAGGTTGGTGAGCTAGGACCCTATCAGCTCTCCAGTTCCAATTTACTTACTTGTACAAAACAACTATTCTTTTGCTCGATCTTCTTAATATTTACCCATGTTCTTAATGCTAATTATTGTAGAAGGGTACTGTAATTAAATACTAAACTTAGAGATAGTACGTTTTCTAAAAAGTAATGATTGGGATAATATTGTAGATAAAGATATTACTTATACAGAGTATCTTGTCAGGAGACGGGTGTTGTGAGGTGGCTCTAGAAGAATTCGTTATACTCCATTAGATCTATGAGAGCTTCACAAAATTAATTACTAAATAAGGTATTTGAAATTTTTGACCAGAGTCAAATTTTTTTATGTAAATATATACTTCGAACTAAATGCTGTCAGACCACTCTCAGTCCAATCGTCTTATTTAATAATTATATTAAAGAGTTAGTCGAAAAAGACAATCGTATCTAGTTTGATTGTAATTTAGGGTTCAAAATTAAAAATTACTCATATAATCAAAGGGTTAAATTTATAAAATTATTTTGTAATGATTATTATTATGGTATACTTTAGTTGAGTAAAGTAATCATAATAATAAATATGACTAAAATAAATAAATCTCAATTAAATGAAGATATAGACGAAGTGCTAATGGCATTAGTGTATATAGATAATCTTAAAGATATGCAGAACTTTAGTAGCGACTTACTTACAGATAGAGAATTAAAGACAGTGGCAATGCGCTGGAAGGCTGTTAGGATGCTACAGGCTGGTATGGTGTACTCAAAGGTTGTGAAGTCTACCAATATGAGCTCTGCAACTATTGCAAGAGTGGCTAAGCTCCTCAAGAGGAGAGCTGGAGGATTTAGTAACATGCTAATAGAGATGAGTAAATAATTGCTTTAATCTACTTTAGTTGATTAAAGTAGAAGGGTCTAGTATTATCTCAGCCATGCTAAATTTGTAAAATATACTTACATGCTATAAATTTTATCATAGCGATTTATGGTATATAAGTTTTTTTGTAGATAATCATTAGGAATGGCTTGCATAATTATCAGACCGTTGTAGAGTGTGGGGTACTATGGCATTGATTGATGAAGTGATATTAAATATTTCTGCTGGAGACGGTGGTAATGGTGTCGTACAGTGGCATCGTAATCGCCGCACTCAGAAGGGTGGACCCGTAGGAGGTAATGGAGGAAGAGGCGCTGATGTCTATCTGCGGGGAGTTCGTGATGTGGAGCGCTTGGCTAAGTACATAAGTAATCCAAAGTTTGATGCGCGAGGTGGTGGTGATGGTGGACATAATTCTCTTGAAGGTAAGGATGGTGAAGACTTATTTATAGACATTCCAATTGGGTCATTAATTACAAATCTTGACAGTAAGGAGATCCCTAAGAAGAGTTATGAGATAACTACAGAAGGAGAGACAATTAAAATTCTATCTGGAGGTAAGGGAGGATTCGGCAATGAGCACTTCAAAAGCTCGCGCAATGTAACTCCTATGGAGCAGACAGATGGCAAGGCAGGAGAGAGAACTAACTTCAAGGTAGAGTTACGCTTAATAGCTGACTTAGGATTTGTCGGATATCCGAATGCTGGTAAATCTACATTACTGAGCGTACTTACTAATAGCAGGGCTAAGATTGGTAATTATGCATTTACTACACTTGAGCCAAATTTAGGAGCATTCGGTAAGTACATACTTGCCGACATACCAGGGCTTATAGAAGGGGCATCCAAAGGCAAGGGGTTGGGAGATAAATTCTTACGCCACATAATGAGGACTAAGATACTAGTGCATTGTATCTCATCAGAGCAAGATGATATACAAAATTCCTATAATACGATTAGAGATGAGCTAAAAGAATATGATACAAGATTATTAGACAAAAAAGAGCTTTTAGTAATCACTAAATCAGATGTATTAAATAATGAAGATTTAGATCTTATTACAAAAAAAGCTAAAGACATAGACCCTAATGCCATAGTGGTCTCAATCTTAGATGATGATTCTATGGAAACACTCAGTAGACATTTAATGGTAGTATTAGATGAGTCTAGGTAGTAATAAAGCCATCTCGGCATAGCGATATGAATTACAGTCGTTAGAGTTATCCACATATCTTATTTCAGAACCTTTGTTACTTTGTGGTGGAGTGTATAATAAGTAATTATGAATAATGAGAGTAGAAATAAAGGTAAATCTAAGTACGTCACGAGTAGCCGTGCTGCACAACTAAGCGGATATTCGCAAGACTATGTGGGACAACTCTGTCGAGGTGAGAGTATTGAGTGTAAGAGAGTCTCTGGAGAGTGGCGTATTAATCTGGAGACATTACTAGCATATAAGCAAAGATTCAATCCAGAGACTATAGAAAGTAGAACTACTAGACCTGAAACAGAATTAGATCTAGATACAAATGATAATCATCAAGATACTATTACCGAAGGAGAGGATACATATATCTCATCTAGTATAGCAGCCAAGAAGACTGGATACTCCCAAGACTATATTGGACAATTAGCAAGGAGTGGAGCTGTTCCAGCTAAGAAGGTTGGGCGGAAGTGGTTTATAGAGCAAGATGCATTACAGGAGCATAAGAGGCATAATGATGGACTCTTGGCAGCTGTGCAAGCAGACTCTGTAGGGATTAACACCTCTGTACAATCTATAGTGCGATCAATACCTATTGTCAGATATAAGAGAGATGACGGTAGTTTAGTACCTGGAGCTATTACTGGGGACTATTCTAATACAGGTGATACTAATATTCATCATGTGTCGGAGGTATCGTCTATACCTACTAAAGTAAACACAATAAGGAGAGACTTGCGTAATGATAGAAAATACAGAGTCTCTAATAGAATGTCGATAGAGCGACATAGTTCTGAAATAGATAGTACTTCTGATTTGAACTTAGATTCAGTAGATAAGAATACTAACAGAGTTATACCAAAGATTTTATTCATCTCGATAATTATATTATCATTAGGATTAATTACGACTTCTGTATTTGCACCAGAGAGATTACATCTATATATTAGTAATCTTACTGATACTATGGGTATTTCTAGTCAATTAGAGGAGTTGAGTAATAATTATCTAGACCACACGCTCTTATATATATTTGACTCTGAGATGGTCTATAAGAAGAATATTTAATTTTTAAGATGTTATTACTGATTAATTAACTTATCCCCAATATCACATAAAAATAAGATAGGTCATTAAGGTCTTGTGGTATGATTAGTGATACATTATAA
>CAZGTE010000003.1:0-22108 GCA_964528515.1 uncultured Candidatus Saccharibacteria bacterium | reverse complement strand
AGACCCTTCTTCTACCAATGGTTGATTCAATTGATTTCCTCCAGTTACTGATCCTGATGTTAATTCTGATATCCTATCTCTTGAACTAATCTTTGGATTACCACAATAGAATCTGAACCCATTCATTTCCTCACTTATATCTCCTTCCCTCATAGTAAGTCTGTCTTCTTCTTTGTCATATTTAATAACCTTTCTAGTTTCTATATGTCCCATTATGTCTGCCTCTGTTTCTATAATAGCAAGTCCGTATACACTATTACAACTCACATTGTATCTTACATTATGATGCACTTCTCCACTCTTTAGAGAGAGCGCATATATTAGGATTGATAGTGTGCGATTTTCTCTTAATTGTGGTCTAATCGTGCGACCTATAAAGGTATCAACTTGTATTATATAAAGAATATTTTTTTTATCATACCTAATAATTTGTAAATCTAATTCTTCAGTAGTGGTTACAACACTTCTACCAATGGCAATTAAATTTACAGAAATTGGGTAAACAGGATTTGAATAAAGATATTTATATGATAGGTGCTCATAATCCCAACTCAGGGCAATTGCCATATTAAAAAGTTCATCTTTTTCTAAAATTTCAGTAAGATTATCTAAATATTTTTTCGTATCTTCTATTAGATTTTTCTGATAACCCAGTAGCCTCCCGTAAGTATTACCGGGTAACACAATACCCTTATCTGCGACAGATGCCACCTGACTTTGTGCATCTATATCTCCAACCCCTTGTATAACTGCGGCAGTATTCTTATCTTGCGGAGATTGGATGAGTTCTGAGCTAAGATCTACTCCAACAATAATAAGTATCACGACAAAAAGAGGCGCGAAGAGTCTATAGAGCATATTTAGAGCATCTACCATATCTAATTATTGTACTACCTTAGATTATTACCACAATGTGGTTATACACAGCTTATACACCATTAGTACACAGTCTTATACAAAATTTACTACTTAATTATATATTTCTTAAAGAGAGTTTCTCTAAATAATTATGGACACTAACTCCATCTCGCCTTGCTTTGTGAGGTA
This sequence comes from uncultured Candidatus Saccharibacteria bacterium, assembly GCA_964528515.1. Taxonomy (GTDB): domain Bacteria; phylum Patescibacteriota; class Minisyncoccia; order Phycocordibacterales; family UBA2100; genus S139-169. The sequence goes on along the minus strand of CAZGTE010000003.1, from coordinate 21,061 downwards.
GTTCTGCAATTTTTATAATAAGACTCTCTAATTCTTGCTTAGAATACTTATTAGTCTGCCCTTTAATAAGCATGTCCTTTACTGCCCAGAACATCATTCCCGTAATAGCCTCTCCTTTAATTCCCGTAATCCTAGCCTCAGTGAGAGTGGTCCACAATTGTTGTTTATTACGAGATTTTAATGCATTAGCTATATTAAATACATTAAATTCTACTTTTGACTTACTCCTCTCAAGAGAATATTCAGTAATCTTATCTGTGTGCTTTTCTAAATGTCTCTTATCGCCAATCTTTAACTTACCCATCAATACAACACATATATTCTTAGATAGTTTCATCGCCTCTAGTTGAATATCACTGAAACCCAGAATTACATCGTCTACACCATCTAAGAAGATTATATAATTCTGCTTAAAAAGCCCTTGTGTGTTGATTAATTCATCAATATTTAAAGCATCTTCATTGTTGTCAGTTACTCGTACTAGCTCCGCATCTGGCGCCTTTTTCTGCAAGCCACCGATTAACTCTCTGGCTTTCTCTCTAGAAATAGTCTCATCTGTCCCATAGAAAATGTATAGCATATAATGTCCTTTATAAATGTCCTTTATACTCTACTAAGTTCGCCCAGTCCTGACCACTCTTTATATCTACAGCGATTGGCACATCAGTAGGTATCTGACCCACTAATACTCCTTCCATAATTTCTTTAATTTTTAATGCATATTCTTGCCAGAGACTATCTGGCATCTCATATATTAGCTCATCATGCACTTGCAATATTAATTTAACTTTATTATTTAGATTATTATTCTCTATGTACTCATTGGCAGATATTGTTGCAATTTTTATTATATCTGCTGAGCTACCTTGTATTGGGGCATTTACTGCCATTCTCTCTGCAGCGGCGCGGATAAATGGTAGCTTAGATTGTAGTCCATCAAAGTGTCTCTTGCGTCCGTAGAGCGTCTCTGTATATCCAAGTCTGGCAGCATCAGACTTAGTCTGGTCTATCCATTTGGCCAATCCACTAAAGCTTTCAAAGTACTTATTTAAATACTCTTTTGCATCTTTTTGTGTGACTATCTCATCAGAGTCCTTTGATATTCCATCTTGCAAGTTCTCTCTTAATGCCTTAACCCCCATTCCGTAGAGTATGCCGAAGTTTATAACCTTAGCCTTGCGGCGCATTTCCCGGTTTACATCGTCTATTTTTACTCCAAATACCTCACTTGCAACAGCGGTATGGATATCTCCACCACCATTGAATACTTCTATCATCTTACTGTCTTTAGAGAGTATTGCGGCAATGCGTAATTCTATCTGAGAGTAATCAAGAGCTACTAAGACACTACCTTTAGGTGCTATAAATCCTCCTCTCACTCTCCTGCCGTATTCAGACTTAGTGGGTATATTCTGCATATTTGGTCTCTGACTTGCCATACGCCCTGTCGTAGTACCAGATTGTAAGAATTGTGTATGCAGTCTACCGTCTCCTCCATCACTCTCAGCAACAATCATCTGAGGTAGATTGTCTACATATGTTGATAATAACTTCTGCAACTCTCTATATTCAAATACTTTATTGATTATTGGGTGATCGTCAGATAGCTTCTTTAGCTCCTTCTCATTTGTAGAGTAATTACCGCTAGCGGTCTTCTTCTTACTCTTGAGCCCAAGCTTATCAAAGAGAACCTCGCCTAATTGCTTCGGTGAACGGATATTAAACTTAAGTCCAGAGAGTTTATATATATCAGATTCTATCCTATTAAGTTCTTTGTGATACTCTTTAGATAGGTTTTGGAAGTATTCAATATTAATCAATACTCCCACCTTATTCATATTTTTTATTATTGGTATTAATGGCTTCTCTACCTTCTCATATACGCCACTTAATCCCCTTTGTTCCAGTGTTTTCTCTATATTATCTTTTGCCTCCTGCCAATTATTAGTATTTGCGAATTGTAAAATATCATCTAATGTTGGATTTGTAATATCTGACTTAATGAGCCAGAGCATAATACCAACCTCTTGCAGCTCTTTCTCTGAGATCTGTTTGGCAATTATTGCTTTCTTTTTTTCTTCATTCTGATTTACCCCAAGTAGAGTCTTAACCCTTGGCATAAGTGAGCGTAATTCTATATATGACAAGAGTGTTATTATCGGCTCAACTTCTACATCTTCTAACCACTTCTTTTCTGGTAATATGTATTCAATTGGAGCGTCTTCCTTAATGGTTGCAAGCATTCTAGAGAAATATGCCTCGTCTTTGCCATCTAGTAATAATCCTAGAATTCTAGGTGTTAGTGTTACTTTATTATTCTCATCTTTAGGGTCTTTAATTTTCTCTAAGTTCTCATATATATCGTCTAGATTGCCTAATTTTGATATTAATTCTGTTGCAGTCTTCTCTCCTATGCCTTTTATACCAGGGATATTATCAGATGGGTCACCACGCAACCCTTTATAGTCTGGTAATAACTTGGGTACAAATTTAAATCTCTCTATTACAGCATCCTCATCATACATAATTGTGTCTTTTACCCCCTTTTTAAGAGTGTAAACCTGAACCCTCTTACCTTTTATCAATTGCATAGTGTCCATATCACCTGAAGCAATAACAACATCTAAATCAGCAAAGCCCGACATTGCTTTTTTATCACTATTGTTGGTTACTTGCTCTACTATAGTGCCTAATAAGTCATCTGCCTCATATCCTTCAAGTTTATATATTGGTATTTTAAATACTTCAAATATGTCTTTTGATCGTACAATTTGTGCTATTAGAGCATCATCACTCTTCTTTCGCCCACCTTTATAATCTTTAAAGATTTGATGTCTAAATGTAGGCTTGGGTAAGTCGAAGCATGCGGCTATATAATCTGGCTTAATCTCATTAAGTATATTCACAAGCATTGCCACAATGCCGTATAGAGCCCCTATTGGCTCACCCTTACTATTACTGAACTCCGGTAGAGCGTGATAAGCCCTGTGGATTATAGCGTGCGCATCTAGTAGTACTAGGGTTTCTTTATGGTTCTTTTTTGTATCTTTTTTACTTGACATAATTAAATATTATTATAAAATACTACTATACATATGAAAAGTACCTCCTGATGGTTAGTCTTCAGGCGGTGCTTTTCTTTTTGTAATACAGTTATTTGTTTTACCTATTCTAATTTCTAGATTATCCATAAATACTATTCTTTCTCTTGCGGTCTTTTTAAGTAAAACCGAACAAGTCTTTCCGTACGGACTAATGACTACTTGTAACTTCTGCTTTTTATATAAGTAATCAACTAGTGAGTAGAAATCACCATCACTAGTGATTATAATAGCTTTGTTGTAATTTTCATACTCTAATATGGCATACAGAATCATATCACCATCTACATTACCTTTTATACTACCATCTTTATTTTTAATAGTCGGTTTGAACATTAAAATAAACCCCGCATCTCTTAATATTGTATACAGCCATTCAAATTCAGATACATACCCTATAAATATATGTGCCTTAGTCACTGAATACTTTTCTCTTAAGTATGTATGCAACCTGGTCCAATCAATATCCCAACCCAAACTTTTAACTCCTCTGTATAAATTTTGACCATCTATAAAGGCGTAATTACTCTCTTTTGTTGTAGACATTGATAATATTATAACACTAAACACAATCTTGTGTGTTGTAAAAATGAGCAGGTATTAAAAACCTAATGCGCTGACTCTATTAACTAACCAAGGTAGGTCAAAATAACATTATGTATCAACCGTAACCCTCCTTGTGGTTTCATCCACATACTCAAACCTCATGTTTACTACCCTACTAGGTAAGGAACTCTTAATATTCTCCGCCCACTCTATTGCTATTAGATTTTTTTTATTCTTAATAGTATCTTTAAAATCTAAAACATTCATATCCTCACCACTACTTAGTCTATAAGCATCTATATGCACAAGATTATCATATCTCACAACACCGAAGCAAGGCTTCGGTGTTGTTATTTGGGTTTTGGGTATATTGTATGACTTTTGTATTACAAATGTTGGACTTGTAATGTGTTCCTGTATGCCCAGCTCTCTTGCTAACATCTTGGTAAATGTTGTCTTGCCAGATCCTAAGTCGCCATTAAGAGCAAGTATTGTAGCTGTATTCGACACAATAAAACTCTCTCTATTTTCTAACTTACTTAATACTCTGAGTACTACATCTCTCATATCTTGTTCATTACTAACTAAGTATTCCATAGGGATATGGTATCATTATCACTATGGCAATACAATTCAATGATGAGAAGCATGCTAAGCGCCTTGAAGAATTACACCTAAAAGAGGAGGAGCAATTAGCTCAAATGCTCTCTACAAAATATGGCGTAGGCTATATAGACTTAACTAGACAAGGAATAGGTACTGATGCACTCAAGCTGATACCAGAGGATACAGCGCGAGAGACTGAGATGACAGCGTTTAAGACAGTTGTAAAGACTATATATATAGCAGCACGATCTCCTAAGAGAGCTGATGTTGTAGAGCAGATAGACCGCATTAAGAATCTTGGTTATAAGGTTAAGATATTTATGGTATCAATGCGTAGTCTTGAACATGCGTGGAACCACTACAAGGACCTATCTTATGCGGCGGCATCTGAAGGAGGTGTCTTAACATTGTCATCAGAGACAATCTCTACAATGAAAAAAAAGTTGCACACTATAGAAGATATTAAGAAAAATCTTGGAGAGGCCATCTCCAGCACGAAGAGTCATAGGATATCACGAATACTTGAGGTTCTACTTGGAGGAGCTATGGCACTTGGCGCGTCAGACATACACATAGAGCCAGAAGACGAGTACATACACATACGGTACAGACTAGACGGTATACTGACTAATGTAATGGACTTTACCCCCAGTGTTTATAAGTTATTACAATCACGAATGAAGTTACTTTCAGGTATGAAAATAAACATAAGTAACATGGCCCAAGATGGTCGCTTTAGTATTAGTGTAGAAGAAAATGAAGTTGAGATTCGCTCATCAGTAATACCAGGTGCATATGGAGAGAGTATCGTAATGCGTATTTTAGATCCATCTGCATTAGGATTAGATATAGATTCTGTAGGTATGGACGATCATCTTAAAAAAATGTTCTTAAGGGAAATTAGTAAACCAAATGGTATGATCTTAAATACTGGACCGACAGGCTCTGGTAAGACGACAACGCTGTATGCATTCTTAAATAAGGTCAATTCACCAAATATAAAGATAATTACACTTGAAAACCCTATAGAATACCACTTGAGAGGTATCGTCCAGACACAAATAACAAAGAATTACAGCTTTGCTGAAGGTCTGCGCGCTATATTGCGCCAAGACCCTGATGTAATAATGGTCGGAGAGATAAGAGACCCTGAGGTTGCCTCTACTGCCGTGCACGCTGCCTTGACGGGACACTTGGTATTCTCTACACTCCATACTAATAATGCGGCTGGTACATTCCCTAGAATTATAGATCTTGGTGTCTCTCCTGAGATTATAGGAGCTGCCCTATCGGTATCAATGGCACAGCGTTTGGCTCGTAGATTATGCGTACATTGCAGAGTATCAAAGCCAATGAATCCAAAAGAGCAAACGATTGTAAATAAAATATTAAAAACAATTCCACGACCAGAAGACTTACCGACAAATAGAGACACTCTATGGCACCCAGCAGACAATGGTTGTAATAAGTGTAGTAATAGTGGATATAAGGGTCGTGTAGCTATACTTGAGGCAGTACTTGTAGACCCTGCTGTAGAAGAAGCCGTGCGCAATAGACCAAGTGAGGCGGATATATGGCGCGTAGCTAAACCACAAGGAATTAGAAGGATGGCTGAAGATGGTATGGTAAAGGTTCTTGAAGGAATAACGAGCTTAGAAGAACTCTCCAGAGTAGTTGACCTCACTGAAGATTTGTTCCGTGGTTAGAAATTTATTTGCTTATCTACGCTAAATCTAGTAGTATCAAATTATCATACAAAATAGACTATCTGTGAGTTACTTTATGCTATAATAAAAGCACACAATTCTCTAAATGATACTTTCGTGAATCTCGTGGGGAGAATCAGTTGTGAAAGCTGAATATAATCTGAGGATAGTTGCAGTATTTCTGTCGAAACATAGTACCACTTCGTCCTTGACCAGATTCATATTGAAGGTCATTTAGAGAATTGTGTGCTCTTTCTCTCTTTCTGATGAATAAACTAACACAAAAAAGGCATCATGTCAACACCTAATAATAAAGATACCGTACAAAAAGCGGTTGAAATGGATACTGAGATTACAACAGGACAGAACACTTCTCTAGATTCAGACTTACGACCAAAGATTTGGGACGAGTATATTGGACAAAATAGAGTTAAAGATAACTTACACATCTTACTCACTGCAGCAAAGGCTCGTGAGCACCCACCAGAACATCTCCTCTTTTATGGTCCACCAGGACTTGGCAAGACAACTCTCGCCCACCTTATAGCGCGCGAGCTTGGAGCACAGATGAAATTAACCAGTGGTCCAGCTATAGAGAAGGTTGGAGACCTTGCCTCTGTGATCACTAATCTTAATAAAGGCGACATATTATTTATAGACGAAATTCATAGACTTAATAAAGTGGTGGAGGAGGTACTCTACCCTGCTATGGAGTCTGGCACACTAGATATAATAATAGGCAAGGGTCCTTCAGCGCGTACATTACAGCTAGAGCTACCTCCTTTTACTCTTGTAGCCGCTACTACTCAAGTGGCTGGACTCTCTGCTCCACTACGCAGTAGATTCTCTGGAGGATCCTTCAGGCTTGAATATTACTCTGAGGACAATATAGCTGAGATACTAAAAAGGAGTGCTACTATATTAGATATTACTATAGATAACTCTGCGGTATTAGAGATAGCAAAACGGAGTCGCTCAACACCTAGGATAGCTAATTATCTCTTAAAGAGATGTAGAGACTTCGCAGAAGTGCGAGGTAATACTGTGGATAATACAATAACGAAGGATATTGCTAGAGATGCCCTTAATCTACTGGAGGTAGATGAATTAGGACTTAATCATAGTGACAGAGAATTACTTGATGTAATTATAAATAAATTTAACAATAATCCAGTTGGGCTCTCTACACTAGCTGCTGCCACTGGAGAGGACGCTAATGCTATAGAAAATGTACACGAACCATACTTACTACAATTAGGCTTGATAGAGCGCACACCGCGCGGTAGAATTGCAACACAATCGGCCATTGATCATTTAATAAAAAATAAAATGTAACCTATGTCAGGACATAATAAATGGAGCAAAATAAAACACAAGAAGGGAGCCACTGACGCTGCTAGAAGTAAGATATTCGGCAAACTTGCACAGATAATAGCCTTAGAATCTAAGAGAGCTGACGGTAACGTAGACTCACCAAACCTACGCTCTGTTATAGACAGGGCAAAAGCAGTGAGTATGCCCAAGACTAATATAGACAGAGCAGTAGCAAAAGGCGCAGGAGAGGGTGGTGCAAGTTTTGAAGAAGTTACCTATGAAGTATATGGTCCAGGTGGTGTAGCAATTATAATAGAGGCAGTAACTGACAATAAAAATAGAACAACTCCAGAAATAAAACACTTATTAAGTAAGCAGGGATTAGAGCTTGCGGCATCAGGATCTGCATCATGGGCATTCACTAAAACAAATGATGGTTATGAGCCAAATACAACAACAGAAATTGACGCTAGTGATAGAGAAAAACTAGAAAATATACTAGAAATACTAGACGAACAAGATGATGTGCAAGAAGTGTATACAAATACCTCATAATAAGATTGACTGGATATATACTTGTAACATTTTGTATTACAGGTTATACTGTACCCATGAGAGCTATAATAAATATATCACTACCTAAGCCAATGGCTGTGTTTATAGACACAGAGGTTAAATCTTTAAACTTCGCTAGCAGGAGCGAGTTTATAAGAAGTCTCGTACGCGAGTGGCAAAATAAACAAATTGTTAAAGAGGTGGAAAAGAGCAAGGAAGCCTCTAATAAGGGTAACTACAAAATTCTAACATCTCTATCTGACCTAGGTTAGACAATCATGCTATTATATACTTCATATGGAAATAAGGTATACAAAATACTTTGTACGAAGGTATAAAAAACTACCACAAGAGGTTAAAAAGACAGCTGAAGAAAAGGAGCAAATTTTCAGAAAAGACCCTTTTGATTTATCTCTTAAAACACATAAACTTTCTGGCAAACTAAAAGGTCTTCAGTCCTTTTCTATAAATCACTCTTATAGAATAGTATTTGAAGTAAAAGACAGTAATATATTCATCTTCCATTTAGTTGGTAATCATAATATATACAAATAATATGAAAATACTTGGTATAGACCCTGGTTATGAGAGGCTTGGCGTTGCTGTAATAGAAAAGGACAATACGGACACCCTCTTGTACTCTGACTGCATTAAAACAAGTGCTGAGCTACCCTTCTCTGAAAGATTATTAATACTGGGCAAGTCTATTGAGACTATAATTAAAGATTATAGTTTCATAAAATTATTTACCTCTATCTACAAGCTGAGCAATAATCTTGTCTAATTCTTTCTGCTCTTTGTCTGTTAAGTGTGCCACTGCGGAATAAAAAGTTGGTTCACTCATCTGTCTTTGTTTTTCTCCAGGCTCTACTTTGTTTCTTTTGTCTGTAGATTCCGCAACTTTTGTACGAGGAATTAAACCAATAAATACAAAGACTAGTTTCCATGCTTCTGTATCCATATTTTGCAGTTTTTCTAAAATATCTTCTCTATTCTGTATATTTGGAAGATGTGGAATAATTTCATGGATATTGGTTAATACTACCTCCATGGCATACTGTGGATTATCAAAGAAAAATGACTTATTGGAAAGATGTTTTGCTCCTTGAAACTCTGCAATTAATACTGGATCAGCACCTGAATCATTAATTGCTTTATTCATTAGTAATATCTTAATTACAGATAGGGCGTCCGAAAAAGAAAATGTACCAAGTTCAAAACCTGTAGGAATTGAAGATGTTTTGAGATTTTCTTTTACTGATGGAATACTATGATAATAAGTTCCATCAGTAATAAATGATAATCCATCTGTATGAACTCTTTCAGCTAGAGATTCTTTAAAGTCAGCGAATCTTTGTTTATGAAAAAACTCTATAAATCTTTCAGTTGTTTTTATTTCTTTAGCTAATTCAGGATTATACCTCTGAATATATGAAAAAAGTATCTCTGCTTCTTTATTAGTTAGTATCTTTTTATCAAAAGTAAATTCATCTAGCACACCTTGAAATCTACTATCTACTTCTAAAAATTTTCCACCAAAACCATTCTCTACTAATTCTCTCATTAATATACCATAATGCTTATTAGAAACATTTTTCCACATATTTTTTAAACCCTCACCTAAGCGCATATTTACGGAGCTTTCTATCGCTACATAATCTACTTTTTTATAAATATTAGATAATCCATAATCTTTATATCTACTATCTCCAAAATTTCTTTGCCATGCACTATGGTGCATATAACCTCTTAAGATAATAATATTACCACCCGGTAAATATTTTATTTCTAATAAGTAGTTTGAAGTTACCATGCTGACGAAATCAATTTCAGATCCTCCTAGTCCTACAAACTTAAATCCTCTCTTTTTTAATCCAATCTCTCCAATTAAAATATTATAAACCTCTATCCCATTACTAAGAAGTTTCATTGATTTTTCAAATACATCTTCACTTATTTTACCTTCTTCTTTTTTTCTTTCTAATTCTTTAATTTGTCTTCCAACTATTTCTCTGAAGTTACCTAAATCTTTTTTTGTTCTATCAAGTAATTCGTCCATATTCCATCCTTCAAGTTCATACTTCTCTCTTGGGTCTTTTGTTGTTATTGGACCAATATCATTTAACCTTCTAACTATATATCTGTAATTAGTAAAAGTCTCTGCAATTAATTTATCAAATTCTGGAGAAATTCTCCCTGTTAAAACTCTTCCTTCTTCATCTTTTTTATCATAAGTTCCAAGTCCAGAGAAAGCCCCAGTTGGAATATCAAAAACATTTGTTAGTAATCTTGAACTTATTTCAGTTAGAAAGTTTTTAGGATCTCTCTCTGTTTCTTTTAACAACGATGAGCTTAGAACTTTTTTTCTTTCTTTTACCCCTTGTTCTAAATCAGTCTCCTCGTTACCATTCTTTGCATCTACTCGCGTCGGTAAAGATAATCCCGATATTTTTGCTACGCCTGCCGATGTTAATCCTTTTAAAAATTTTCTACGGGTAATTTTTGGAATATTTTCCATTATATTCAGCTTAGCATAAAAAATAGGTAGTGGGTAATGTACTTATGCAAGGGGGTACATTTCATATCGTGTTACAATAGCCACTAATGAAGATACTTGGTATAGACCCTGGTTATGAGAGGCTTGGTGTTGCTGTAATAGAGAAAGGCGATACGGACACCCTCTTGTACTCTGACTGCATTAAAACAAGTGCTGAGCTACCCTTCTCTGAAAGATTATTAATACTGGGCAAGTCTATTGAGACTATAATTAAAGATTATAGCCCTGATGTATTGTCTATAGAGAAGCTCTACTTCACTAATAATCAAAAGACTGCTATGAATGTAGCACAAGCAATAGGTACACTTATATATATTGCTAAAATAAATGGATTAGAGGTATTTGAATACACCCCACTACAGATAAAGTCTGCCTGTACAGGAAGTGGCAGAGCAGATAAAAGACAAATGATGCTAATGTTGCCAAATTTAATAAAAATTAATAAAAAAATTGAATATGATGATGAATATGACGCAATAGCTGTATGTATCACTCATAGTGCATCTTCTCGTTAATTACCTGTGGATATTGTGTGTAAATAATGGTATAACTATAATTAATTATGCTAAAAGTAATTAAGGTACTAGCCATTTTTGGATTTATTATTACTATATCAATTTTATTATATAGTTTTTGGTGGGTGTCACGCCTTGAAGTGCCCTCAATATCTGGATTTGAGACACGACAAGTAGAACAATCTACTAGGATATACGACCGAACTGGTAAAGTCCTCTTATTTAACATACATGGTGATGTACGGCGCACAGTGGTCCCATTAGATCAAATCTCTAGGCATTTGCGTAATGCAACAGTTGCAATTGAGGATGCAGAATTCTATCAACATTCTGGGATACGACCAGGTCGTACACTTAAGGCTGTTTTTGATAATATTGTCTCTGGAAACCTACTTAGCGGACAAGGTGGCTCCACATTAACTCAACAAGTAATAAAAAATATATATTTAACAAGAGAGAAGACTGTTACAAGGAAGGTTAAGGAATGGATATTAGCAATAGCTTTAGAAAAGAAACTGACAAAGGATGAAATATTAAGCGTATATCTAAATGAGATGCCTTATGGAGGAATAATATACGGAGCACAGGAGGCATCTAGACACTTCTTCAATAAGAATGCTAGCGAGCTTACACTTGCTGAGTCTGCTTATCTAGCAGCATTACCACAGAGACCCACCTTCTTATCTCCACATGGACCAAATGTTGAACAATTAGAAAATCGTAAAAATCTAGTATTATATAAAATGCTTAAAAACTCTTTCATAACAGAGTCTGAGTATAAAGAAGCATTAAATGAGGATGTAATTTTTAATAAAAGAAAAAAACAAAATATACTAGCTCCGCACTTTGTTTTCTTTATTCGTAATTATCTTGAAGAAAAGTATGGTGTGGATGCTGTATCTAAAGGTGGACTTAAAATAATTACCACAATAGATGCTGAGTTACAAGAAATTGGTGAGCGAATAATTAATAAATTTGCACTAGAGAATGAAACTAAATTTAATGCCGAAAATGCTGCACTTGTGGCAATAGATCCAAAAACTGGACAAATATTAGCAATGGTAGGATCTAGAGACTACTTTGATGACACAATTGACGGTAAATTTAATGTTGCCTTAGCTCAGAGACAGCCAGGATCAACATTTAAACCAATTGTATATAGTGTAGCATTTGAACAAGGATACACTGCTGATACTGTTGTCTTTGACTTACAGACTCAGTTCTCCACTACTTGTCCTGTAAATAACTTCACAATGAGTGATGGTTGCTATTCTCCAGTAAATTATGATGGTAATTTTCAAGGACCTATAACTCTTAGAAATGCATTAGCTCAGTCAATAAACATTCCAGCAGTAAAAACACTATACCTTATTGGTATAGGTTCTGTTCTTACAAAGGCTCGGGATCTTGGTATAAAAAGCCTAACAAAGGATGCTCATCATTATGGACTACCTCTTGCTCTTGGTGGTGGTGAGGTTACTCTACTTGAGATCACTGGTGCATATGGAGTCTTTGCAAATGATGGTATTTATAATAAAATTACAGGAATATTAAGAGTTGAGGATGCATCAGGTAATATACTTGAAGAATTTGAACTTAATGAATCTAGGAGACTAAGTGCAGAGGCGGCACGCACGGTATCTGATATACTATCTGATAATATAGCTCGTACACCAGCTTATGGTGGTAATTCATTCTTAAATTTTGGAAATAGAGATGTTGCAGCTAAAACAGGTACAACTAATGACTTTAGAGATGTGTGGGTCATTGGATATACTCCAACCCTAGCAGTTGGCACATGGGCAGGTAATAATGACAATACCCCTATTGTAAAAAGGGTTGCAGGATTTGTAATAGCACCAATGTGGAGAGCTTTTATGGATGAGGCTCTGCCACTAATTAAAAATGAGGACTTTATTGATCCAGAACCATTACCAGAGGATCTGCAACCAATACTTAGAGGAGATTGGAAAGAGGCATTCAATCAGGCTGGTGGCGCGCATTCAATATTACACTTCATAGATCGAAAAAATCCTAGAGGTGCTGCTCCATTAATACCTAGTAATAATCCTATGTATTCAAATTGGGAATACCCTGTACAAATATGGGCAGGTGGTATAAATATTGAAAAACCAGAAATAGAAAACATCATAACAACTCCAATAAATCCAGTTATTATACAAGAAACTAATACTACTTCTTCTGATTTCACAATATCTTATCCTGTCCAAAATTCAACAATTAGGTCTGGTAGACCACTAACAGTAAGACTATCTAATTACAGTAATTTATCAAAAGTTGATTACTTTTTAGATGGTGTATATATTGGAGCATCAATAAAAAAACCATTTAGTATAACAATCATTCCACAAAATAAATCAAATATGAGCACAATTAAAGCAATTGGGCACTTAAATAGACATGGTGGTAGTGTTGTTAGTTCTATAAACTTTCATACAAGATAACAATTAATTATCTAATCTCTCTTATCTGATCCTTATTTAAGATATTATTAATTCTAGAAATTATATCTAATTTATTTTCAAAAATTGCAGATTTTATAGCAGATTTAGACGATATATACAATATACTTTCATTTGATATCTTTATACTTGCCTCATCTATCTCTACACCAACAACCTCTCTCACAGTACTTATAACTGCTTGTATAACATCTCGCTCAGGTGCCTTTAATTTTTTAAATCTACTTAATAATCCACCTATTTTTTTCATATTTAATTATTCATTGGCATAACAAGATATATAAATGATTTATCTGAAGCACCTTTAATAACCATAGGTTTACCTTGTCCAAAGAATGATAGTATAACACTATCAGATTGTATACTCTGTAAGCAGTCTATTATATATTTATGATTAAGTGATATAGATGAGTTCTCGCCCTCAATAACACCAACTATAAAGTCTTCAGTCTCTCCAACCTCCCCACTTACTGTACTAACAGTGATTTTTTTTGTATTAGTATCTATATTTATTACAATTTTATTAAATTTATCTGAAAATATACCAGCCTTCTTAATTATTTGAGACAAGTCTTGCTTTAGTACAATTACTTCTGTTACTGTGTCTGTTGGTATTATTTTTCTATAATCTGGAAATGCACCATCTATTGTTCGTAGTGTTATATATGTATTTTTTGCATAAAGTGAAAATTGATCCTTATCTATATAAACATCAACTATCTCATCTTCATCTAATTGTTCTAATACACCAATAAGGTCTTGTGTGTTTTTTTGTGGTATTAGTATTGATAGGTCATCTACGGTACTTAAGTTCTGATTAACCCTCTTCTCAGCAAGTCTAAATGAGTCAGTAGCAACAAATACTAATTGTTGATCATCTTTCCATATATATACACTTGCTAATTCTGGCTTTATAATAGAATGTGATACTGAATATAATACAGACCTAATACCACTTATTATATTTTTCACTTTTAATTGTACTTTATCACCTGTTTTTTGTTTTGGTATATTAGGAAAATCTTCACAATTTAATATTTTTAATTTTGTTTTTCCACTCTCTAGAGTTACTAATATTATACTACTCTTTGAATTATCCTCATTAGTTGTTATTGTTACATTTTTTGAATTAGAATATTTAATTGAATCAATTAATACCTTTGGATCAACTAATACTGACCCATCTTCTGTGTCTATTGACGGTATTACTATCTCAATACCAACCTCAAGATTTGTAGATCTTATAGTAATAGTCTTATTATCAACTGTAACTAATACACCCTGTAGTGACTCTAATGTTGCAGATGTATTCACTGCTCGTATTGCTACATTTAAAGCTGTCCCCAATTCTTCTCTATTACATGTAAGTTTCATAATGTGTTAGTTATTTTATAAATTTATTATTATATTGTTATTAGTCTTGTGGATATGTGGATTACAGTACATTGAATCAATTATTATACCGTATTCTATTATTTCTATATGTGGATATTGTGTTATTATTTTTTGATAAAATGTTAACTCCTCTTATTTCTTACAAATATTAATACTTATTTTAATATTATTAACAGTTTGTTATAGTGTTTATTATATACTTATACAATATAATAAACATACTTATTAACACTCTTATTAATCTCTCATAATTGTTCGTATCTGGTCAATTTCTTGTTGAAGATTTATGTCGTCTTCAAGCATCTTCCTTACCCTGTCACATGAGTGAATAACTGTTGTATGATCTCTACCACCTAATTGCTCTCCTATTGTTGGATATGATGTACCAACATCCTCACGAAGGATATACATTATTATTTGTCTAGGGCGAACCACTTCCTTCTTGCGCGTTTTCTCATATATAATAGCGGGATTAAGTCCATAATAATCTGCCACAACATTTACAACATCCTTTGGTGTTATGTTTTTTGTTGGGCGCATATTATTTTGTATAATACTACGAATCTCAGGCAGTCTTAAATCTCTCCCTTTAGATTGAGTTGTTAATGCTATATTATTAACAATACCTTCTATATCGCGTATATTACCTCTTAGTTCTTTAGCTATAACTTCTATTGTTTTATTATCAAGTGTAAAATTATGTATAGCAATCTTTTCTTTTAATATTGCTATACGAGAGTCCGTGTCTGGTGCTGGTATTTCAATAACCATACCAGAGCTAAATCTACCACGCAATCTATCTTCCAGACCCTTCATTGAATTAGGGTGCTTATCTGAAGAAAATATAATTTGTTTATTACAGTCGTATAAAGCATTAAATAAGTGAAATAATTCTTCTTGGGTTTTTTCTTTATCTGCTATAAATTGTACATCGTCTACAATTAAAACATCGTATTGTCTGTACTTGTCTTTAAATTGCTTACCCCGACCAGTCTTAACAGAATTTGTATAATCTACAGTAAATTTTTCTGAGCTAACATAGAATACTTTCTTTTTAGGATACATCTGCTTGAATTTATTACCAACAGCTTGTATTAAATGTGTTTTACCATGACCAGTAGATCCATATACATATAATGGATTATATGTAAGTGCTGGACTATTGAGTACAGCCTCAGCTGCAGCATTAGCAAGTTGGTTAAATGGACCAACAACAAAGGTGTCAAATGTGTATCTAGGGTTAAGGTTGTCATTCTTGTCTACATACAAGTTTTCTATAGGTAGTGAGTTCGTCCTTATTGTTGGTATTTGGTCATTGTTTTGTTGTTGAGTCTTCTTTTTCTTACCTACCATCTTACTAACTGTAAACTCTACATTACGCAAACTTGGATCTATGTCACGAATAGTTTTAAGTATTAATTTATAGTATTTATCTTGAAGCCAATCACGCATAATGCGTGTTGCTACTCCGATGTAAACTACACCACCTTCTTGTTTTAATAAAACACTGTCTTTAAACCATGTTTTAAAACTAGCTTCAGTCGTCTCTTGTTCTATCTTCAATAGAGCACTTTCCCAGAGATTTATATTATTTGTCATGCTCATGTATTAATTTTAATAAATATTAGATAAGCACAACTTATCCACATATTTGTATTATACTAAATTAAGTTTAAACAACCAATGCAATAAACTTAATAAAAAGTAGAAAACTCTGTGGATAACCTGTGGGTAATATTTTCTCTGGGAGATAAAATATTCTTTTTATAAAGTTGCTTTTACTAATTTTTTGTGTAAAATACTGCATTATGTCAACAAAAAGAACATACCAACCATCTAAGCGCAAAAGAGCAAAGAAGCACGGCTTCTTATCGCGTCTTAAGTCTGTAGCAGGTAAGAATCTTATACTAAGAAGGAGACGCAAGGGTCGTAAACAACTAGCTGTGCCAACTCACCGCAAGAATGGTTAATATCAACTCAAAACACTTAACCTTTAAATCAGTAGAGAACCCTATTATTAATAGTAGAATGTTCCCTATTAGTATAATTGTGTCAAAAAAGGTTGCCAAGCTTGCAGTAGATAGAAATAAGATTAAAAGAAGATTAAGAGGTCTATTCACAACACTTGAAACATCTAAATACAATAATAGTATTATCTATACAAGGAAAGGTGTAAATAAACTAACCTTTAGTGAATTGAAAAAGGAGGCACAAGAAATACTAAATACCATTAAGTGATTGATAAAGGTCTTGTAGTGATGTATTATTGTCATTAATGTTTTTAACCCTATTTCACACTGTTATATATAATCCACTATATAATGCCTTAGTATTCTTTATAGGTATTGTACCTTGGTATGATGTTGGCATAGCTGTTATATTATTGACTATATCAGTTAAATTATTAATGTTCCCTCTCGCTAATAAAGTGGCTCGTACACAAGTGATAATAAAACGAATACAGCCAGAACTGGAAAAGGTTAAAGAGGATCTTAAAGATGATAAACAAAAGCAGACATTAAAGATTCTTGAATTATATAAAAAAAATAAAGTAAGTCCATTCTCAGGAATATTAGTTATATTAATACAATTACCAATAGTATTTGGACTATATTGGGTATTTTTTAAAGGAGGTCTCCCCAGTATAGATATGTCACTACTGTACAGCTTTGTAGATGGTAATGTATCACCTAATATGAATTTTATTGGTATTGTTGATATGGCAGGTAAGAGTCTTGTGCTAGCATTACTTGCAGGTATTACACAATTCATCAATATGGCAATAATTATGCCAGAAGCCCCAAAGAAAAGAGGTCCAAAAGAAAAGCCAAGTATGAAAAATGATATGGCACGCAGTATGCATATGCAGATGAAATATGTAATGCCTATAATTATTGCAGTGGTTGCATATACAATATCTGCAGCAGTTGCATTGTACTGGGTTACAAATAATATATTCGCTATTGGGCAAGAGCTACTTGTGCGTAGACAGATAAAAGCAGAGGAAGATAATAAATAATTTATATGAAAAACAAGATAGAAAAAATTACAACAGAGTTATTAGTTAAATTAGGTATAATAAGTGATGGTATTGAAGAGAGCGAGGTATATGGTCAGGTGTTATATAACTTAAATATACCAGGAACAGATAGTGACCTATTAATTGGTGAGAGAGGAGATGGTATTAAGTCGGTAAATCTTATTGTAAGTCGTATTTTAGAGAGGTCTATTGGTGAGAGAGTGAGAATAACAATAGATATAAATAATTACAAAAAAGACAAGATAGATATACTAATAAACAACGCACAGAGCCAAGCAGACAAGGTAAAGGAGTTAAAATACAGTGTAGAATTACAGCCAGCTAATGGTTATGAGAGAATGCTTGTACACTCACATTTGTCTAATGATGCAGAGATAGAGACAAACTCAATAGGAGAAGGTTTTGAGCGCCGGGTTGTTATTAAATGGGTCGGCTAATTTTCTTAGTTGATACTAATTTATTCTGTCCCTAACTCATCTAAGCTACTGCCAAATATCTTTAACTCCGTAAGTTGTGGATTTATTGTAGTTAGTACAATAAATGTAGACAAGAGCATTAATAGACCTAAAACAGCATTTGTCATCTTCTGCTTCCCTGCTGTTACATTACCAGCATTATCTCGCGCTGTAATCATCTGTAATCCTCCAAATATAAACATAAAGACTGCAAGCATTGCACCAATTGTTATTGATAGAGTAAATAAAGCATTAAACAAATCAGTTGGAGTGCTTAAGATATCTGATGATACATTAATTTCTAAAAAAGGTATGTCGGTCATTGGAGTGTATCCAATGGCTGCAAGTAGTGAGGTTGGGTCTATGTTGGGCATGTTAATCATCTTATTTTAATTTACTACTTATAACAGCCCATAAAGACTGGTCTGTCTTGTTTTTAAACAGTATTATTTTACCATCACTACCCTCTTGTAAGTCTATTATATCAAGACCTGTAGCATGTGCCAGTCTAATAGCATCTCCTGTTGATGGATTAATACGCCAAAGATTGTCTCTAAAGCTAAATTGTCCCTTGTGCCAACTATTTGGCAGAGTATCAATAATCCTACTATTTATATTTGTAGGTACTGCACAATAGAAAGTTGAACCATCGTTACTCCAAGTGCATTTACTCGCTAATGTCTTTATAGATAGTGGAATTATTTCTTTTGTAGATGTATCCTTTAGGTTGAGTGTTAATCCCCTATTACCGACTGTTGAGTATAGTAATTGAGTAGCGTCAGGAGATACATTTACTAATAATCCTGGCAGATCTTGTGCTAAAGGCATTAGAGATAGATTATTTGTTCCTAATTTTGCTTTACTAAGTAGGTAAGAGTATCCGGGTATATTATGAGAGGACTTCTGCGTTATTACGATATAATCGTCAATTGACTGCAGTAACCAATTTGATAATGGTGAGCTCCATAGGACCTTTGACACATCTTGTGTGGACTTTAAGATTACGCCACTGTTATTTGGAGTTGTATAATATAGATATTTACCTGATTGAACTATTTGTAACATTGTGTCTAGATAATCAGTCTCTGTAATTATGGACTCCTCACCAATCATCTTAATAAGGGAAGGAGGTTTATTATGATGGATTATCAATGTAGAGTCTTGAGATAGTGTGTAAGCCTCATCTATGTCAGAGATAGTTATGCTTGATAGCCTGTCTTCTATACCTCCTACAGACCACTCTGATATATTACCAGTCTTACTGTCTGTAAATTGTATAGAGTCTTCAATGATACTTGCACCAGAGACGGGGTTACTATAAATTTGTATTAATTCCCATGTCTCTGGCTCCTCTTCTACAACACCACTCTCATCTTCTGTGACATCTGTTGAGTTGATATCATTGTTAGTAGGTGTTATTAGTTCACTAGTATTATTTAATCCAAAATTGTTAAATGATCTGTTATTAGCACCTAATGATTGAGTGTCATTTATAATAGATCCTTGTTCTGTGCTATGTAAATCTAATTCTGTTATCTCATTTAGACTAAGTTCTTGCTTGAGAGTGTGTAGATACCAAAAGGCAAGACCAGATAATAAAGCAAGAATTATTAGAGATGTTATTATGTATAATGTTCGTTTTTCCATATATTTTAAATATCTTTATATACTGTCTGGACTACCAAATGGAGAGGTGCGTACACCTTGTCCATCGTTATGATTATCTAATAATCTATCTCTAATTACAGAGTGATTAGTCCTCGCCGACTGTAAGAGAATATCCCTATGTCTGGCAGAAACAGATAGTGTAGAACCTATGACTGACTCAAGTATTGTAATTAATTGAGGTTCAGATCCAGGATTTTGTGCAAGTTTCATATTATTAGATTGCCATTTATAGCGTAAGACATTTGGATTTAAGATACTAAAATAATAAGGAACTGCCACAATATTATTTTCTTTTGTGATTGTTGTAGATGAAGAGTTGGACAATGACTTATGGAATGTTGTTCCAATTAGTGGCAATGATCTATATAATATCAACTCTGGCTCTACAGATGATATAGTCACACCACTCCTACCTAGTGGTATCCCTTGCAGATCTGTAATCTCTACATTAAGGTTGTACCTACTAAATATTCTTGGAGATTCTGTCTCAATTACATTCCTATTAATACCAGAGTCTTTAATAAGAAATCTACCGTCTTTATACCAGTTGTATATTAATTTAGTGTCATCAATACCACTGTTACCAAAGTGTGGTATTACCATAGCCCTTATCCTAGAGCCGTCCACTGGTAATGCCCTGCCAAGATATTCCTTGTGAGTATATGTCGTAGCCTCCCAAAGTATGTCTATGATTATAGGTGTAATCGTTCTGTCTACTGTTGTTAAATTGCTCACCTCTGCAGATAGTCTGATAGTCTCTCCAAGACTAGGTGCCTCTATAGATACTGTTGTTAGTCCTAGGCCTTGATGTAAAATAGTTCCGTCCACAGACCACTTGATATTCATTCCTTGTAGATTATGAGAGAAGCTCTGTAAGGATGCTGTTATAGTGCTACCGGGCCTAGGATGCACAGGCTCGGTAATGAGTACTACATCATTTAACTCACTTAGTCCGGGTATAGCCTCTACAAATGTAGTCTGTGCAAATAAAAAGAATATAAAAAGAATATATAAATACTTCATATCATTATTGTAACATCTTTTTGTAATTGATATTATTTACTTCCTTAGACTAAACTCTGAACCAGGAAGTCTTCACTTTTCGTTCCAAGAATAAAAA
>CAZGTE010000002.1:0-29423 GCA_964528515.1 uncultured Candidatus Saccharibacteria bacterium | reverse complement strand
CTTTATGGATAATGTCGAGTGGACAGAAGAAGATGCCTATAAAGCGCAAAGAGCATTTCTAGAGTGGGTTGGAGATGAGGATGACTTAAAAGATTTAGATGAGGACTTTGGTAGTAAATGGTGGCTAAAAGCGGGGGGCAATAGTGATGGGTTAGACAGTTTGTCAATTTCTAGAGATGAGCATGAACGATGGATGGAGATAGTTGATGCACATCTAGAGTATCTAGATAACCTACTCTCTAAGAAGTAGATGATAAGGATTCGATACCACCATAGAGTTGGTGGTTGTTTAATGTTAAAGGTGTTTTTGTAAGAAGTTAGTGATTTTTTTATATGCATCTATTCGGTTTTCTTTTTTTTCAAGACCATGACCTTCGTCATTGTAAATTATCAAGTCTACAGGTACCCCGTTCTTTTTTAATGAATTAAACATTTGCTTAGCCTCACTTACGGGTACTCTCGGGTCGTTTTGTCCGTGTAAGATTAGTACAGGGGCTTTTATATCTTTGACCATATTGATTGGTGATATTTCTTCTAGTAATTTAATATCAGTCTTTAGTGAGCCATACTCAGACTCTCTAAGTGTTCGCCTGTAAGATGCTGTATTTTGTAAGAATGTTACAAAGTTAGATATACCAACGATAGATATTCCAGTAGACCAAAGGTCTGGATACTTTGCCAATGCTGCATATACAACAAAACCGCCGTAACTACCGCCATATAGCACCATCTTACCATCATAACCATTAGACCTCAGGTCTTTAGCAAGATATTTAATATCTTTTACGCTGTCCATTCTTTTCTCCTTATCATCAAGTGCAAGGTATGTCTTACCGTAGCCAGCACTACCTCGCACATTTGGACAAGCAACGATAAAACCGATAGAGGTAAAATATTGTACTATAGAACTGAAGCCAGGCCTGTACTGAGTCTCTGGCCCGCCGTGTATATTTATTAGTATAGGTGCCTTAGGTATATCTACATCTTGCTTGTCTGGTAGATATATAAAATAAGGGATACTAAGTTTATCAAAAGATTTATAATGTTTTAATATGCCCACACTTAGCTCAGATGGTGCTATTTTTTGTACGGCATTAGTTATTTTAATTTCTGTATTTGTTTTTAAGTCGTATTTAAATATGTTAAATGTATTAGTGTCATTCCCATAACAATACGCTAATTCGTCTCCACAAGATTGAAAAGAGGTTCCACCATACATACCTTTTTTATAATTCGCTTTGTCTAAGGTAAGTTGCCCATTATTTATTTTAAATAATTTGGGTATGGTGTAGCCATCTACATTGTATGAAATAATTAGAATATCTTTTTTGCGCGATAGTTTATAACCGACGATGTCGTTATCTGATTGCTCAGGTAACAGATTATTATAATTATCGGTAATCACATTATATTTAACCAGTCTAAAATGTTCGTTATCTATATTACTATTGGTTATCAACTCTTTTTCATTTAACCAGGCACAACCTACACTTAGAGAATTTTGATTGTCTGATAATTGTTTCTCAGTATCGTTGACTAAGTCATAGATAAATATTTCATTTGTAACATTAGTTGTATTTTGTAATATGGTTAGGTAGTTATCATTAGGAGAGTAAGATGCTGCGTAAGCATATCCGCTACTTTTACGCACCATCTTACTTTTTCCAGTTTCTAGATATGTGACATAGATATCCATATCCTTACCATTTCTCTCATTAGAGGAGAAGGTGATACTTTTTTGATCGTTTGAAATACAGCCAAGATTATGTCTAGTTGAAGGTTTATTAGTCAGTCTATTTTCTTCACCAGAGATGATGTTAATGGTATAGATTTGTGCCCGTTCATCACCATCTTGTGCTTTTGTAAATATGATTAGATCTAAAGTGTCAGATACACTATAGGAGATTATACCGTTTGTAGTATCTGTATATTGCTTGGTTACTTTTTCTTTAATACCATATGAATATAATTGATATGTTCCCGTTTTGTTATGTAAATAAAATATTAAATCATTTTTATACCACACTGGAGCAATCGCACTTGTTATATTTAAAAAATCTTCAAATGTTGACATGGTTTTTATTATACTACTTTTCTTTAAAAAATGACACCCTACCTAAGTTATTAAGCAGGGTATCAGCTTGGGCAGGATGTTAATTATCCACCGCAGTCGCCATCGCATGGACTGCCACCGGAACCGTCGTTATCACTACAGTCTCCGCCACCCATCGAGCAAAGAACTTCTTCATTATAGAACTGTTCGTCAGTTTCGTCAGCATGGTAGGACATAGTGTCCTCTTTTCTATAAAGTTACCTCATTGGCAACATTGTTACCTTATCACCCTCCATATTTGTCAAGCAAAACCATCAAGACCTAAACAAAGACTCAACATTTACAATGGAGTTGGTGGTTGTTTAAAATTCGCAAAAAAAGTTAAATTATAAACCAAGAGTCCCCTTGGCCACATACTGCTTTAGGAGAGTTTGGTAGGGGATACTTATTTTATTTGCCTGTTCTTTAAGTCTGGTTAATAAGTACTCTGGCATACGCACAGATACACTGCGGGTACTAGGCTTTAGGTTGGGGAAAGAGGCATCTTGAAAGTCAGCAGCACTATATAACTCACTTAAGTCTACCGAGCTCCAAAATTTACGCTCCGCATCCTCTGACTTAAATTTAGGGATATTTATTTGTTTTTTGTTATCCTTACTCATGTTATTGTATATTACTTTAATAATTTGTATTCTCTTTTGTTTAGTATTCTGGCTGATATTACTCGTATTTTGTCTTTTCTGATTGTAAATACAATAAACAACCTCTTACTACCGTATGTCTCTCCTAGTAATAACCACCTTTCCTCTTTATCTGAGTGGAGCATATCTTCTAATATTACTTTATTATCAGAAAAGAACACCTCCTCACTTTCATACTTTGAGACACCGTGTTTTATAAAGTTCTTATTTTGGTTACCGTCATCCCACTCAAAACCAGTAACATTATTTAAAAACTTCATACATATATTGTATATACTATCTTACACAAAGTCAAATACTTATTATATAGCACAACCTTCACAATAGAGTTGCCGGTTGCTAGTTAGTAATTCTTATGTAAAACCCCACATACATATGAGACTCCATAACCAAAGGAGTAATGCAGATATCAAACATAAGTAAGGGAGTTGACAAGGTTTAGTGTTTAGTATAAACTACAAATATGACAACTAAAGAAAAAATATTACATATATTAAGCGAGATAGGAGAGGTGCGCCCCGCTGAGCTGCTATTAGAGTTATCTGTGAGCCAGCAAATGCTCCATAGGCATATTAAAGACTTATTGGCACAAGGTGCCATAGAGAGAATAGGCAAGAGTCCGAGAGTGTTCTATAGGTTGGTTAATGTCTTGACCAAAGATGTATATCCTGATGTAAGTGCGAGCCAGCTAAGTGTGATAGAGGCGAACTTTCTCCATATAACACCTGTAGGTAAAGAGCTTACTGGTATGGAGGCCTTTGTATATTGGTGTCGCAAGAGAGGTTTTAATATAAATAAGATGGCAGAGCAGTACGCTGTTGTTATAGCCAAATATGCTGATATTCGTGAGGGTGGATTGTTAGATGCAACTAAAAAGATGCAAGATGCCTTTGATGGGACTATAAGTAAGTTGTGTGTAGATAAAGTATTTTATGTAGACTTTTATGCACTAGAAACCTTTGGTAAGACTAAGCTTGGGCAGAAGCTGCTTTATGCTAAACAGAGCCAAGACAGAGACTCTATACGAGAGATTGCTGATATGATAAAAGACAAAGTAGAGGGACTCATTAAGAGTGAGAGAGCTGATGCTGTGCTGTATGTGCCGCCAACAGTCAAGCGTAAAGTTCAATTTATGAGAGAGTTAGAGGGGAGACTTGCTCTGAGTATACCTGTAATAATTGTAGATAAGGTAATAGGCGATGTAGCGGTGCCGCAGAAGACATTAAAAAATATTGAAGACAGGGTAGAGAATGCACGCGCAAGCTTTGTATTAAGAAGTCGGAATCATAGATTTAATACCGTACTTATAATAGACGATGCCGTAGGCTCTGGAGCGAGTATAAATGAGATAGCTTGCAAACTTAAAAAGGCTGGAGTAGCCAAGAGAGTAATAGGTGTAGCTGTTACAGGTAGTCTCAATAACTTTGATGTTATTAGTGAAGTATAGATAAAGTTGCCGGTTGTGTAGGGTTAGTGTACCATTGTATATTATGGCTGATATACGAGAGGTTATTAGAGATTTAATAGGGCAGGCGCTAGAGCGTGCAGTTGTTAGTGCTGATAAGAGTGAGATTGTACTAGAGCATCCAGCAGACTTAACTTATGGAGATTATTCTTGTAATATCGCCATGCGCTTATCTAAGGTATTGAGTAAAAATCCCAGAGAGCTTGCTACAGAGATGGTAAACAATTTACCAGAGAGCGAGTATATAAAGAAGGTGGATGTTGCAGGGCCAGGGTTTATTAACTTTTATTTAACAGATAAATTCTTTGTAGAGAGTGTATCAAATACTATTAAACAAGGTGGTGAGTGGGGTAGTGTAGATATACATAAAGGTAAAAAGATGCTAGTAGAGCACAGTTCTCCAAATCTATTTAAGCCCTTTCATATAGGGCATTTGGTTAATAGTACTTATGGAGAGAGTTTAATGAGGATAATGGTGGTAGGTGGAGCAAAGGTTACAAAGCTATCGTTCCCATCAGATGTGTCTCCTGGAATAGCTAAGGCTGTTTGGGGTATATTGGACACTGGTATTCAAGACAACTTCACCATAGAGCAAATAGGAGAGGCGTATGTACGCGGATCTGCAGCGTACAAAGATGATGAGACGGCTAAGCAGAGAATAGACGATATAAATACAAATATATATAATAAAAACGAAGGTACAGATGAGTATCAAGTATATAAAAAAGGTAGAGACATTTCATTAAATTACTTTAAATACATAACGAGTAGGCTTGGTTCAGAGTTTGACTCTCTGATATTTGAGTCAGAGTCAGAGGTGGTTGGCAAAGAGGTGGTAAGGCAGAACATCTCAAATGTATTTGAGGAGTCTGATGGAGCTGTCATATTTAGAGGTTCTGAGCATGGGCTCTTTGATAATGTATATATAAATTCTGCGGGGTTTGGTACATATTTAGCCAAAGACACTGGACTCTTGAGTATAAAGTTTAATAAATATGATTTTGACAAGTCAATTACAGTTACAGACATAGAGCAAAAGCAGCACTTCCAGCTTGTTAAAAAGTCGGCAGAGCTTATAAATAAAGAGTGGGCAGAGAAGTCGCTGTATCTGCAGCATGGTCGCCTCGCTCTTACTACAGGTAAAATCTCATCACGCGACGGTGGAGTGCCGCTGGCAGTGGATATATTAGATACAGTTAAGAATGCCGCACTAGAGAGGGCGGTAGATGCAAAGAGTGCAATAACAGATGAGATAGCCGAGCAGATAGCTATAGGAGCTGTAAAGTATGCAATTATTAGAGTTGGTATGGGTAAAAATATTGTGTTTGACTTAGAGAAGTCACTCTCATTTGAGGGAGATTCTGGTCCATACCTGCAGTACACATATTCAAGGTGCAAGTCAGTACTCACTAAGGCTGGGCATCAAACACCGAAGCAAGGCTTCGGTGTTGAGATGCCTATTGAGTGGGTGGTCACAGATATTGAGAAGTTATTGTATAGGTACCCAGAGGTGGTGGAGCGCGCAGCGCTCGAGTATGAGCCTCACTACATAGCCAATTATCTTAATTCTCTAGCAAGTGCATACAATAGTTGGTATGCACAAGGTAAGATTCTTGATGGTTCTGACGCTGAGCACTATAAACTTGCACTCACTGAGGCAACGGCGCACACTATTAAAAATGGATTGTACTTACTTGGGATTGAAGCTCCAGATAGGATGTAGTTGCTGGCTGAGCAATAGGTGTTATAGTAATTAAGATTAATAATAATTATACATAACTATGACAGATTACAATAAGCTCTACACTCCTGGGGATTTAGACAATTTTAAAATTAATACAGTTGTAGAGATACCAGAGAAGTCTATATTAAAGATTGAGTACAATAGAGACAAGGGAACATTTGAGCTTGATAGAGTAGAGCCAGCAATATTTGCTAAGCCATCTAACTATGGCTTTATTCCCGGAACACTTGATGATGATGGAGATGAATTAGATACTCTACTCGTAACTCCAGAGGCAATACCTACAGGAGTAGTGGTAGAGGCTACAATTATTGGAGTGCTCAACTTTGAAGATGGGGGAGAGCAAGACCATAAGGTAATATGTGTACCTGCTACGAATTATGATAATGGTAATCAAATTAAGACCTTAGATGACTTAGGTGAGGCGTGGAAGAGCAAGATCGAATATCACTTTAATACATATAAGGACTTGCGACAGAGAGGTACAACTAAAGTACTTGGATACGGCGATAAGGACCAAGCATTAAGAGTTATAAAAGAGTGTATTACTCGATACAAAAACCAAAGTAGTTAGTTTTCCGGTATTTTCTTTTCAGATAAGTAAGCCTTAATCTTACGCTTCGCTAAACTGGTCTTTACAAAGCCTAACCACTTATGTGTTGGTCGGGCAGACTTCTTAGTTTCTATGTCTACTATATCACCATTAGAAAGTAGGGTATTAATAGAGCTCATCTTGCCATTTATTTTTGTACTTGCTACATGGTCTCCAATGTCAGAGTGTATGCAATAGGCAAAGTCTATCGGTGTTGCCCCGATTGGAAGGTCAACTGGGTCCCCATTGGGAGTAAATGCAAATATGCGATGAGAAAAAAAGTCGTCTCGTATTGTCTCAAGATATTCTTCTGGTGAGCCACTGCGACGTGCATCTGCCATATGAATCATCCACTTCGGGGCAGAGGATTGAGTATAACTTTTACGCCTTATGGTCGGTGGATTATTTTCATTGGTATTAAATCGTAATCTTCCTGGTATGAACTGTTTTATCCAACTAACACCAGTATTTATTTTTTTGTTGCCAGAGTTTTTATCTGACTTGTATCCAAAGTGTGAAGCAATACCAAATTGTGCCTCATGATGCATCTCTTCTGTGCGTATCTGTACTTCCAGTATTCCGCCGTCTCCTGTATATATTGTGGAATGAATACTCTGATATCCATTTGGCTTTGGGCAGGCGATGTAATCTTTTAGTCTTCCAGACTGCGGTACTGGTCGCCATTCTGCGTGGATAATACCTAGTATTACATAGCAGTCTCCAACGGTGTTGGTCAATATGCGTAGTGCCCAGATGTCGTATATCTTTGTAATGTCCCAATCTTTTCTTTGTAGCTTTTGAAACAGACTATACAGGCCCTTGACTCTGTAATCGGTTTTAAAATCTTTTACACCATACTCGGCAAGTTTTCTTCTGATTGATTTATGACGCTTTGTAAATGTTTTTTCATTTTCGCCGCCTGAATGCTTAAAGAGCTCTAGTGTTTTTGCATATTCTTCTGGATATGCATGAGGAAATGCGAAATCTTCCAAGTCTCTCTTGATTATACCCATACCGAGACGGTCCGCAAGAGTGCCGTATATCTCTATTGTTTCTATGGCTATGCGTGCTCGCTTGTGTGCGGGAACATTAAATAGAGTCATAGCATTGTGTCTACGGTCCATAAGCTTAATTATCATAACTCGTACGTCTTTGGCTGTAGCGGCAAATAGTTTTCGCAAGCTCTCGACATGTCGCTCCATGCCATTGTAATGTAATTTCCCTAGTTTCGTGACACCATCAACAAGCTTGCCCACATTTTTTCCAAACTCGTCTCTAATTTCTTTTGAGGTAACATCAGTATCTTCAATAACATCATGAAGTAAGCCAGCCGCTATGACATCTGCTGACATTCCCAGAGCCGCAAGATACCTAGCTGTCTCAAATGGGTGCTCAAAATAAGGTCTGCCAGAGTGCCTGATTTGCTCCTTGTGTGCAGTCTTTGTGAAGTTGTAAGCATGTGTTATAAGAACTTTCTCTTCGTCAGATGGTGAGTCCATTAGGGTAATTATCTCTCTGACTCCCATGCGCGCTGGGACACCTTTGCATAGACGCTCTTTTTTTGTAAATGGAGTCATGATATCTTGATTTAGATAATTAAGTATAATATGATTTTGTAAATATGGCTATTGTTTTTTTACTGTACAATCTTACGTGCAATTTGAATGTCTATAAAACTTTGCATAATGTGCCCCCAGTTAAATTTCTCTCTTGAATCAAATCCATTACTACTTATTGATTTGTATAATTCTCTATTTTTTGTCACGGCGAGTATACGCTTGGCACAAGCCTCAGGGTCTCTTGGTGTTATGATTCCGTTGATATTGTCTGTTATAAATTCTTTAAATGCAGGCACATCATCAAGTACAATGGTGGGGAGCCCACTGGCCATACTCTCAAGTGCTGATTTACCAAAGGTCTCTGATATGGATGGGTATATCGCATAGTCACTTTTTGTCATTATTTCAACTAATTCAGGTCTTTTGATGACTCCGTGAGCTGTAAAATTAGTTGTTAAGTTGTTCTTCTCTATCATTTGCCAGAATTTTTGAGTGTATTGATTGTATACATCATTATGACTCTTTCCGTTATTGCCAGTCAGGTGTATGTGTATATCCACCCCTTGCTTTATGAGCTCTTTCGCAAATGGTATTAAAAACATATGATCTTTTTGTGGGCGTATTCCATTAGCAGAGAAGAAGGTTAATACTCTATCTGTCTCGAGAGAATGTCTTTTGTACGGGAAGTCTTTGTCTGAGAAACCTCTGTGAATTTTAAAAAGTTTTTGCTTTGGTGTGGAAAAGTTGCGTATAATATGTTGTATTTCGTCATCAGATGGGCTACATATGTGCTGCATATAGTCACACACTACTTGCTCTGCTTGTTTGTATTGTTTTGGTACAGTATAGAATTTTTCATAATCAGCACTTGTCATCATTGGGAAGAGAACAGTCCTCTCTGGAGGAGTAAGTCCTTGTTCACTAATTGAGAATGCATTTGCCATATGTAGTATGTATATAATGTCATATTCATACAATTTTCTATCATTAAAAAATCTGGCAATATCTTTTGATTTTTCAATTCGTGCCATAAAGTAATTGGATTGACTGCCTGTTTGTTCTGACTGATTTTCACCCATTGAAAAATAGTGTACGGTAACTGTTTTATTATCCCATACTTTACTTTTTCCGGAACTTAGTTGCCTTTTTTCACGTTTCTTTGTATATACTACACCTTTCGTACCTGCTGGTATATAGACATCTATAATTGCTCCCACATCTGATAGTGTATCTACTAGATATTCAAGATAAACAGAGCCTCCGTCGGTATCATGTTTCATTGATGGATCGCGACCAGCAATAATCGCCACTTTTTTATTTTTGAATAAATTTTCTTTCATATTGTTTAAATATATTATCCCAAGAATACATTATTATTAAGTTATTGTGCGTAGCGCTCATACTATGCTCTGAGTTTAGGATTTGTACAAACGCTTTTACTATACCGCATACATCTTTTTGGTTGACAAGTACTGCGTTGTTATACCCATTAAGTACTTCAGGTATGCCACCTACATCAGATGCTACAATCGGCAAGTGAGCGGAGATCGCCTCACAGAAGCTTCTGCCCATTGTCTCTGTATGTATATATTTCCCATTCGTCACATGAACGGTTTCTTCAACTGGCGTAAGGGCATATATATCACATGCCTTGTAATAGTTGTGTATATCTTGCATGGGAACCTCACCAACCAATGTTACTGTATTTTGTAGATTGTGTTTGATTATTAATGATTGTATATTCTGTGCTTCTGGTCCAGTACCTACTATGATATGGTGGATGTTATACATTTGTGCAAGTTGTGCGATTGCTTCTATAAGATACGAGAGACCCTTGAATGAGACAATCCTACACACACTAAGTATAAGTGCTTTATCTTTAGGTAGATTGAGCAGAGTTCCCAACTCTCTTTTTTGACGATGTGTAACTGGTTTAAATTGCTCAATATCTACACCTCCAATCACAGTATGCATAATTGAGTCGTGTATACCAATCTTAATAAAACGGTTACGAGTATATTCACTGTTGATGATTAGTGTGTCAATATGTGAGTTTATGGATGATACAACAAATTGTCGTCTCTCTGTAAGTGAGTCTCCTTTAGAGAGTATATGGGATTGCATAATGTCGTTCCCTCCTGAGCGTTGTACGTATATTGGTTTAGGGTAGACATCTTTTAAAGTAGACAATACCTCTATCCAATACAGGCTATTGAAGAAAAACATGCCATTGTTGTCGATACCAAACTCCTCTAGTACAGGTATTAAGATGTCCGGATTGTGAACAGCTTCTTTGGGTAACACAATGATACCATCAGAGTTGCGAAAAGTTTTATGTTGGCTGTCAGAGAAGGCGATTATGTTTTTTACTTGCATTGTGGAGTCGTGCTTAAAATATCGCATGAAGGCATCTGCATGCATTTCCATACCACCACTTGACATAGGGTACTTGTCTATAAATAAGGTAATATTAATCATACATATATAGTAATATGAACAACCCATGTATACAAGCTAGTAAAAACATATATCTCATGCGTCATGGTGAGACATTGAGCAATGCTCAAAATATAGAGCCTGATGTAATAGAAAAATTAAATGAACACGGTATATATCAGGTTAATACAGCCGCACATACATTTGCATCAAAAACTAAGGTTGACTATATCGTATCGAGTACTTTAGTAAGATCTTTAGAGACAGCCACTATTATGAGCAGGTCATTCGATACTCATGCCATTAAAAATAAACTCTTTAATGAGCGCAAATTTGCACCTCTTGAGCCGTATAATCTGTTTATATACAGAGCACATGATGCATGGCGATCCCTTATGGCTGTGGAGCACAGCAGTATCCTTGTGTGTAGTCATGCTAGTATGATAAAGCAAATACTATGGATTGCATTATATGGAGACAGTCCAGACGAGTGTACATTTGAACAATTTAATACAACATACGGTATATTAAATGCTGGCATTATACACATCTGTTCAAATGATGATGGATTTAGTATCGTAGATAGTAGTGGCATCTTCCTAAAAGATGATCTCAAGAAATAAATTACACATTTTTATTCACAGTAATAATTGCCTCAAGTAATGGTGTCGAGAGATGATGCTGTTTAGCAAATTTTAAAAAACCATCTGTATCTTTAGGTAGGCAACTACCTCCAAATGCCCCAAGGTCCTTTATCCCATATTCATGATTCCAAGATGCTTCTGCGCTCTGAGAAACAAGTGGGAAGATGACCTCGGGGTTTATATCTAAGACTTTACATATTTTGCGTTGCTCATTAAAGAAAGATATCTTGCACGCATTGAACAAATTATGAATATATTTGTTCATCTCAGCTTCTTTGAAGAGTGTTGTGAATATATGGTTAGTGATTGTTTCATAAAGTGAAGTCATTACTTCTGTGGTCTTAGAATCTTCTGATCCAAGGAGTACAAGGCGGGGAGTTGCAAAATCATTTTCGGCGTGTATTTCGCGTAGGTATTCAGGATTAAAACACACACCAAAATCTTTCTTGTACTTTTTTTTGCTTAATTCTTCAAGTTTAGTAATTATATTTTTTGTGGTTCCTATAGGTACTGTACTTCGTAGGGTAATAATTGGGTAATCTGATTGTGTGCATTTCTGCAGAAATTGCGCAATGAAGGGGAGTACACTGAGTACTATTGATGTATCAACACCATCTTCTTTTGTTGGCGTGGGAAGACAAAGAAAGATGATGTCTGCGGCGTGAGTATGAATGTTTTCTAATGTGTCTATTTTGTAACCATCTTCTTTTAAGGAGTTTAGGATTTTTTGCTGATTGTCCATGAATAAAACATCATGACTCAGTGATGCGAACCCTTTGCCAGTTGCCCCACCAACCATCCCGCTCCCGATAATGATAATTTTACTCATGGTATAATGTTTGTATAGTAGCATAATACTTGGTACTATTGCTAGTAATGATGAATGATAAAAAAAGAATGTTATCGGGTGTTAAGCCCACAGGTAGACCGCACTTAGGTAATTATTTCGGTGCGATGAAGCAATTCGTAGACTTACAAGATAGTTATGATGAGGTATTTGTATTTATTGCTGATTATCATGCACTTAATTCTATACAAAATAGACAAGAGATGAAGGAGAATATCTTAAATTTGATAATAGATTATCTAGCTATCGGACTTGACCCTAAGAAAGTTATTCTGTATCAGCAGTCACAATTACCACAACATACTGAACTTGCATGGATATTCGACACTATCACAATGATGCCATACCTAGAGAGGTCGCATATATATAAAGATGCCAAGGACAAGGGAGTAGATATTAATGTAGGCACATTTAATTACCCACTACTTATGGCGGCAGACATACTCCTGTATGATGCTGATATTGTACCTGTGGGCAAAGACCAGAAACAGCATATTGAATTTGCACGGGACACTGCGCAGAAGTTTAATAGGATTTATGGAGAGACATTCAAGCTTCCTGAAGCTAAAATTATAGAGGAGCTAGAGACAGTGCCGGGCACTGATGGACGCAAGATGAGCAAGAGTTATAACAACACCATACCACTATTTGCTACAAGAGCAGAGATAGAAAAGGCAGTAAAGAGCATCGTCACTGATTCTGGAATAGGAGAAGGATCTGGAATTCCAGAGAATGTGTATACAATACACAAGTTATTTAGATCAGATGATGAGCTTGCTAAAATTTATAAAGAAAATAAGGGTAAGTATGGAGAATTAAAGAAAATATTAATTGAAGACATTGAGACATTTATAGCTCCAATGAGAGAGAAGAGGGCAGTAGTATCAGGTGATGTAGAGAAGATTAAAGAGATATTAAATAATGGAGCCAATATCGCGCGCGAGCTTGCAGAGACCAAGATGCAGCTCGTGCGCGATAAGCTTGGTGTGGTATTATAAAATATTACATAAATACGAAATTATATTCTTTTAACCCACAAATTTCATCTATAATATTCTAAATTTTTATAAATAAAAATCTGAATACTACGAATAAATTTCGGGGTCCCCGGAGAATATAATTTGCATTTACTCCATATTTAAATTAAAGTAATCAATATGAAAAGAACATTAATAAAAAATATTGCAGGCAAGAAAGGTGAAGAAGTACTTATAAAGGGCTGGGTAGATACTGTGCGCTTCCAAGGGAAGATGGCATTTTTTGACTTCCGTGATGTGAGTGGTAAAGCTCAAGGTATCATTTTTGGTAAGCCAGAGATACTTGAAGCAGCTAAAATTCTACGCCCAGAGTGGGTTGTTGAAGTTACTGGAATAATAAATGAGCGCCCAGAGAAAAATAGAAAAGAGGGTGTATTAAATGGTGATGTTGAGATAGAGGTAACAGGCATCACTGTATTAAGTAGGGCAGAAATCCCATTTGATTTAAATGAAGAGACAAATATAAATGTAGCATTAGACAATCGCCCCTTTACCATAAAGAGTGATAAAAACCGTGCTGTATTTAAGGTGCAGGCAGAGATTGTTAAGGCTTTTAGAAAGATGCTTAATAATAATGGCTTTACAGAAGTGCAGGTACCAAAGATTGTTGGAGGTGATGCAGAGGGTGGAGCAGAAGTATATGTTGTTGAATATTTTAAACATAAAGCAAGTCTTTCTACGAGTCCACAGTTATATAAACAGATTATGGTTGGGGCATTTGAGCGAGTTTTTACCACTGGTAATGTATTTCGCGCTGAGAAACATGCCACCACGCGCCACCTCAATGAAAGTATTATGCTTGACTTCGAGATGGGATTTATACAAGACCACACAGATGTGATGAAAATGTTTACCACTGTAATGCGCGCTATAAAACAAGGTGTTGAAGAGAATGCTAGTGATGAGCTCAAGTCACTTGGAGCCGAAGAGATATTACTACCAGAAGAAATCCCAACAATGACACTCACGGAAGCGCAAGAGCTTTTATATAAGGAGATGGGCTATGATAATGCAATAGGTGAGCCAGACTTAGAGCCAGAGCATGAGCGCGCACTCTGTGATTACTTTAGAGACAAGGCTGGGTCTGACTTAGTCTTTGTAACTCATTATCCAGTGAGTAAAAGACCATTTTATACATATGAAGATGAGTCTGAAAAAGGTACAACAAAATCATTTGATGCTCTATTTAAGGGAGTGGAGATTGTCAGTGGGGGTCAGCGCAGGCATAATTATGAAAACTTGATTGAAGGTATGAAAATGAAGGGTCTTAATCCAGATGATTTTAGTTTCTATCTACAAGCATTTAAAACTGGGATACCACCACATGGGGGTATCGGATTGGGACTAGAGCGCATTACACAAAAAATCCTTGGACTCTCTAATGTTCGTGAGGCAAATCCATTTCCCAGAGATTTAAATCGTATTGACACTCTCTTATCTAAGGAGTCTGGTAAAGAGTAAGGTAAAGAAAAACCGCGAGAACTCTATTGTCTCGCGGTTGTGGTCGCTAATAGGGCTTACATTTTGTTTGA
The DNA here is from genome assembly GCA_964528515.1 of uncultured Candidatus Saccharibacteria bacterium. Classification (GTDB taxonomy): domain Bacteria; phylum Patescibacteriota; class Minisyncoccia; order Phycocordibacterales; family UBA2100; genus S139-169. The sequence continues at coordinate 14,813 of CAZGTE010000002.1, read as the reverse complement.
TAGGCACGATCGCGCTGCGCGCGCCTTTAATCAATATAAATAATGTAACAACAACCTGTAGACAGCAAATCCCATATGGGATTTGCTGTCTTATAGATATAAAGGTAGTTATCATTAATACGCAAGTAGTTTTGCTACAACCTCTTTTACATCATTACCATCGGCATTGCCAGAGAACTCCTTCATGACTACACCCATTACAATTCCCATTTTACTCATGTCTCCAGCACAGTCCATCTCTGTGATTTTAACCGCTACTACTTTAGTAATTTCTTCTATGCTTACTGTTTCTGGTAAGTAAGCTTGTATAATCTCTAGCTCCCGTTTCTCCTTGTCTGCTAATTCTTGTCTTTTGCCTTTTTCAAATTGCTCGATGGAGTCTTTGCGTTGTTTGGAAGCTCGCTTAATAACCTTCAGTATATCCTCCTCAGAGAGATTATCACTTGGTCTGCGCTTCTGTGCGACAAGCTCGTTAGTAAAGGCAGCTAGTAGACTGCGTAATACTGTGACCCTCTCACCTTCCTTAGCTCGCATTGCGACTCTCATCTCTTTTCTTATTGTATCCTCCATGTTTATATCTTAGGTTTATCTATTGTATACCTGTTATAATAACATAATATGCAACAGAACAATATGATAGCTTACTATACCAGAGAGGTCTCTAATATAGTAAAAGTGCTTAATACTAGCCTTGATAAAGGCTTATCATTAGGACAAATAGGCGCCCTACAGAAAGAGTTTGGAAAAAATTCCATAGAAGAAGGAAATAGATTTACAATATATAAGGGTATATTTAGGCAGTTATTAGCACCTCTTCCGCTTATGTTAGTCGTGGCATTTATCGTTACTGTGGCACTAACTGCATACACAGATGCAATTGTGATACTCATCGCGCTCGCTATAAGCGTAGTAATAGGTGTCTTACAAGAGGGTAAGTCTGCCAAGATATTTGAGAGTCTAGCTCGCTCTGCACAGACAAAGGCAACAGTACTGCGCGGTAGTATTAAACAAGTGATAGATTCTAGTGAGCTTGTACCAGGAGATATTGTGTATATAGACGGAGGACACAAGGTACCAGCTGACTTAAGATTAGTAGAGGCTACTAGTCTGAGTATAAATGAATCATCTCTGACGGGGGAGTGGAGAGCAACAGACAAGTCCACTCCTGCCTTAAAAGACATTGACACCCCAGCAACAGAGCAAATAAATATGGCATTTATGGGTACAGTTGTATCAAAGGGATTTGGAGTAGGTATAGTCGTGGCTACTGGTAATGATGCTAAATTTGGATCTCTTGCTAAGACTGTCGTAGAATCAAAAAATACAGAAACTCTACTAGGTAAGAGTATTAAAAAACTGGCTAATAATATACTTGCAATTATTGGTGTGGTAATAGCGATAATGTTCGCAATAGGAATGTTGCGCGGTGGCAGTATGACAGAGATGCTCTTATTAGCAGTAGCGGTGGCAGTAGCGGCTATGCCTGAGGGATTGCCCGCAGCTGTCACTGTTGTCTTGGCTGTCAGTATGGAGGCAGTTATGCGTAAGGGAGGATTAATTAAGAATCTTTTAGCCGCGGAGACTCTTGGCACAGCAACAGTCATACTTACAGATAAGACAGGTACACTTACTAAAGGGATTATGGAGATGGTGCAAGTGCATACAATTATGCATGCAAATATACCAAGTGAGGCAAATGGAGATACTCTAGAGGTATTAAAAATGGCCGTTCTTGCATCAGATGCATTTATAGATCCTTCTACAAGCTCAGGGAAAGAGGGCGAGATTATAGTTCACGGGAGACCACTAGAGAAGGCAATAGTAGAAGGTTCTCTCTTAGTAGGATTACGCCAAGATGAACTCTTTAAGACTGGTAATGATAGGCAGGAGTTCTTACAGTTTGAGGCTAGTCGTAGATATGCAGTATCATTAAATACATTTCAGTCTAAAACAAAGATGTACATAACAGGATCTCCAGAGCACATAATGAGCCACTCTACACACTATCTTAAGAATGGGCACAGACTCCCTCTGACTGATAAAATTAGAGAAAAATACAGACAGATACAAGAGAGTTTAAGTAGTGAAGGTAAGAGATTCACTGCTGTGGCATATAGAGAGAGTAGTGATGCATCAATTCCAAATGAAATAAAGAATCCAGAAGAAGGAGAGAGTCTTGGATTTGTATTTGGTGGTCTTCTATCATTCTCAGATACACTGCGTAGTGATGTAAAGGAGGCTATAACAACAGCAAAGAGAGCAGGACTTAAGGTTATAATGGTAACAGGAGACCATGGAGAGACAGCCAAGGCAATAGCTGGTGAGGCAGGATTAAATACATCTAATATAATATTAGGGTCAGACTTCGCCAATCTTGCAGATGAGGCACTCATACTTGCTGTAAGTAATGACAACATATTCGCTCGCATGTTACCTGAGCAGAAGCTCCGTCTAGCAACTGTATTAAAAGACCATGGAGAGATAGTCGCTATGACAGGAGATGGTGTCAATGATGCTCCAGCACTAATAGCAGCAAATATAGGCATAGCTCAAGGTAGTGGAACAGATGTAGCAAAAGATGCCTCAGATATGATATTAACTACGGGGAGCTTCTCTATCATAGTGGTTGCTATACGCGAAGGGAGGAGAGCCCTGTCTAATATGCGTAAGATTGTTAGCTACTTACTATCTACTAGCGCTAGCGGTATGATATTGGTAGTTAGTAGTATGGTTGTTGGTCTACAATTACCACTCTTACCTGCGCAGATACTATGGGCAAATATTGCCGCTGGTGGATTTATGAGCTTTTCATTTGCATTCGAGCCAGCAGAGAAAGGTATTATGGACCGTAAGCCAAAGAGAGAGGTAAGTGGTACATTATTTGATGGAGGATTTAATAAGATGGTAATATTCATTAGTCTTATTACTGGAGGTATGTTATTTGCATTATATGTTGTGCTTAGTCATATGAATACCAATATAGAAGAACTCCGTAGTATTATGTTCGTAGCCATCTCTCTGAATTCTATATTTCTAGCATTCTCATTTAAGAATCTTAGAGATCCAATATGGAAGACTCCATTGTTCTCTAATAGATATTTACTTGGTGGATTAGTTGTATCAGTTTCCTTACTTGTCATTGCACTTACTTGGGCACCTATAATGATGTTGCTATCAATAGAACCACTTACATTTGTCAGTATGTTGCTATTAGCTCTACTAGGTGTTGCTAATATTGCAGTTGTAGAATTAGCTAAGATGATGTTTACACGCAAGCAGTCTTGATTGTGATATACTATTTAATATGCAAATGATAGGCTACATAGTTATCGGAGGACTTGTATTAGTATTTATAGTATTCAATACATTATTAGTATTGTTTGTACGCAAAAAAGGTAAGGAGAGAGCTGTAAAGACTTTACAATCTGAACAATTACAGACAGATACTCAAGCTCAAAGAATGCAAGACGGATTTGGATTCTTGCAGAAGGAGTTGCAAGAAATGCGCAAAACATTTGATAATAAGTTAGGAGAAAGCTCTCGTGAGATTAATGCCTCAGTCAAGGCTCAGCTCAGTGAGAGTACTAAGATTGTACGCGAGGTAACTGAAGGTCTTACTAAACTGGGAGAGACTAATAAGCAGGTTTTAGGCTTCTCTGAGCAGCTTAAGAACCTTAGTCAAGTATTACAGAATCCTAAGCAACGCGGAGTCTTGGGAGAGTATTACTTAGAGACAGTGTTACAAAATGTGTTACCGCCAGATAGCTATAAGATTCAATATGCATTTCCAAGTGGTGAGATAGTGGATGCAGTAGTTTTTATTAGAGACAAAATAGTGCCCATAGACTCTAAATTTTCTTTAGAGAATTATAATAGAATGATAGAAGCAGAAGGAGAAGAAAGGAAGCAATTCGAGAAAGTATTTGTAAATGATATTAAATTAAGAATAAAAGAAACAAGTAAATATATAAAACCACAAGACGGTACTATGGAGTTTGCATTTATGTTTATACCAAGTGAGGGTATTTATTATGACTTACTTACAAATAAGATTGGTGGCGATGAGAATCTATTGCAAAGATCGGCGAGAGAGTACAAGGTTATAATCGTCTCTCCTACATCATTCTTGGCTTACCTGCAGACAGTCTTACAAGGACTGAAGGCGCTAGAGGTAGAGGAGAAGGCACAAGATATTATTAAGAATGTAAGCAAGTTAGGTAAGCATCTAGATAAGTATAATGAGCTACACTTGAAGCTTGGAGGCACTCTTAGTACAGTAGTTAATCACTATAATGCCAGCGGGAAAGAACTTAAGAAGATAGATAAAGATGTATTTAAAATCTCTGGCGATGAGGTGGGTATTGATGTAGAATTAATAGATAAGCCACAATTAAATTAATATGACTAAGAATCAATTTGAAGATATTAAAGGAATAGACGAAGATGGAGTCGAGTATTGGTCATCTCGTGAGCTTGCCGAGATACTTGAATATTCAAAGTATCTTAATTTCTTGAAGGTTATTGATAAGGCAAAAGAGTCGTGCAAGAATAGCAAACAAGATATCCACAGCCATTTTGCCGATGTCGGACATATGGTCCAAGTTGGCTCTGGCGCTAAGAGAGAAATTGATGATATATTCCTCTCTCGTTATGCATGCTATCTAATAATGCAAAATGCAGACCCTCGGAAGGTCGTAGTCGCAAAAGGTCAAAGCTACTTCGCAATACAGACAAAAAGACAAGAAGATTCAGATCTCCTTGTAGAGGATAATAAGAGAGTATTTTTAAGAGAAGAGATTAAAAAACATAATACAAGCTTATCTCAGACCGCATCATCTGCAGGAGTAGAGAATTACGCAATATTTCAGAATGAAGGATATAAAGGACTATATGGAGGGCTCATAATGCAAGATATACACAAAAGAAAGAACCTTAAAAAATCACAAAGAATATTAGACCATATGGGTAGTGAGGAGCTTGCTGCAAATCTGTTTAAAGCAACCCAGACCGATGCAAAGATTAAGAGGGATAATATCAAGGGGCAAGATAATGCGAATAGGGCTCATTTTATAGTTGGGAACAAAGTAAGAAATACAATCAAGAAAATTGGTGGTACAATGCCAGAAGACCTTCAGAGTACAGATAGTATTATTAAAGCAAAAACAAGATTAAAAAAAGCAGATAAAATAATATTAAATTAATATGAGTAAAAGATGGGCAAATAAGATGAGGGCTATTTATATTACAATTTTTATATTGATTATTGCTATGTTATCAGCGCCAAGTGTATATAGAGCTCTTAATGTAGAGTACACTTGTAATGATGGATTACAGAATCAAGGAGAGACAGCTATAGACTTGAGCGGGCCATGTCATTATCTAAATCCTGCAGATCTGAGACCATTAGTAACTAAGTGGGCACGCTCATTTGTAGTGATACCAGGGTTGTATAGTTCTGTAGCGTATATTCAGAATTCAAATCTTAGTGGAGGTATACGAGAAGTGAGTTATGTATTTAAGCTCTATGATGAAAATAATGTACTAATTGCAGATAGGATAGGAAAGACATTTATACCACCAGGCAAGATAGTGCCAATATTTGAGAGTAATATACACACAGGAGTGAGAGTGCCTAAGCGTACAATGTTTAAAATTGTAGGTACTCAAGTATGGGAAAGAATGGAAACAGAATTAGCTGCAGAGGTATTCGTAGCCGAGAAAATCTTTGAAGATGCAAATCGCACACCTCGCTTATCTGCTGAAGTACAGAACATGGGAGTATACTCTCTTCATAATATAATGGTAATAGCTACAATATTTGATCATGCGGGCAATGCTATTGGAGCATCACGAACTATAATTGAAGACTTGCCAGCAGATTCATATAAGAATGTTATATTCACTTGGCCAAGATCATTTGACTCATTTGTAGCGCGTACAGATATCATACCGCTCTTACCCCCTATAGACTCCTTATAACTATGAAAGTAAAGAATTTTCTCCATAGAGCACTGTGGCATATAGACCCTATGTTGGTAGTTAGTGTTTTAATAATCTCACTATTTGGCATCTCTTCCATGAGCTCTCTTGAGTCAAGTGTATTTGTACAAAAACAGTCAATATGGCTTATGGTCGCTGCTCTAGTATTTATGATAGCAAGCTTTATGGACTTCAGGTTCTTGAGGCGCAGTGGGGTTGTAATGGTTATATATCTGAGCACTATAGTCTTGCTTATGACTATGTTTATTATTGGTAGCGTTTTCCATGGGGCGCAATCTTGGATAGATCTAGGATTATTTATGGTACAGCCAAGTGAATTTGCTAAGATTACAGTAGTGTTAGTACTTGCCAAATACTTCTCTAGGAGGCATGTAGATATAGCAAGTATACGACATATTATTATATCTGGAATTTATATATTGATTATATTTGCATTGATATTATTACAACCAGACTTCGGCTCAGCTATGATCATTGCATTTATTTGGTTTGGAATGGTACTTGCATCAGGTATCTCTAAGAAGCATATTGCAATGTTAATGACTATGGGAATTATAGCAGTAGGAGGGGCATGGCAGTTCGCCTTCCATGATTATCAGAAGGATAGGATAATATCATTTATCCATCCAATGGCAGACATACAAGGAGCTGGTTACAATGCACACCAGTCCGCTATAGCAGTAGGGTCTGGAGGCATACTCGGCAAGGGCTTGGGATACGGTACTCAGAGTAAGCTAAAATTCTTGCCAGAATATGAGACAGACTTCATCTTCGCAGCATTCGCAGAGGAGTGGGGATTCGTGGGGTCATTAATCTTATTAGCATTATTTAGTATTATAATATGGAGGTTGTTATATTTTGCTATGCTCGGCGCTACTAACTTTGAGACATTGTTTACTATTGGTGTTGCCACTTTATTTGTAAGTCACTTTTTCGTAAATATTGGTATGAATATCGGTATTCTTCCAGTGACAGGTGTTACGCTGCCCTTTATGAGTTATGGAGGATCACATCTTGTTGCTGGAGCACTTGCACTTGGTATAGTTACTGCTATGTATCGCTATAGTCGTACTGTCCACCCCGAACAGCTCAATAAGGAGTTTCTAGGAGTTTAATTTAATTATCAATATCTAATTCAACAGTCTCAGGCGTCTCAGTCTGTGTATTAAGGTATGCATCTAGATCAGCCTTTATTACATCAAGTCCTTTATTTGCACCACAAGAGCTGTTAGTTACAACCCCCTCACTATCAAGCATTACCCAGCTTGGTACATAATTACAATCATTACCAACCAGTGTCTTATAATCAAGCTTAGGGTCAAGTCCTTGTGGAATATCTGCCACATCAAATCTCTTACCGCTCTGACCATCAATTACGTTAGCAAATATATTGACACTGTCTTTGTATACATCCCATATGTCTGTCTTATATATAGGCATTGCTGTTTGGCAAGCTGGGCAGAATGTACCTACGACAAATATCACAGTAGGCTTACCAGCGAATTGTGCGACAGCACTTTCACGGTCTGTACTATTAAAAGTTCCAAGGTCGTTAACCTCAACCTCCTCGTTAATTATTTCTGTACCCTTTACAGAGGTGTCCTTATTGTTGAGTGTATGTATACCAAATGCTCCAATTGCTATTATTACTAATATTATAATTATCTTTTTCATATTATTTTGTATTTAACTTGTTTATAATTTATTATTATGTGTTATTGTAGCATATATGAGTATTAAACATAATCAGAATAATTCATTCTATATATATGGCAAGAATGCAGTAACAGAGATGCTCATAGATAAAGCTAGGGATATCTCCGAGGTGGTCTTGGTAGACTTCGCTAAGGACGGAAATAAAGATAAGAATAATTTTTCTGACATAATAAACAATGCAAAGCGTGCTAAAATTCCAATAAGATATATAAATAAAAAAGAATCAGAAGTACTAATTGGAGATGTTAGAACTCAGAGAGTGCTAGCAAAAATTAAAGCATTTAGATATGTAGAGATTAGAGAATGGTTTACAAAAAATAAAACTGAAGAGATAGAGAATGAGTTGGTATTAGTCCTTGATAAGATAGAAGACCCGCAGAACTTCGGAGCTATAGTGCGCTCGGCTGGCGCAGTAGGGGTGAGCGCGGTATTCGTTGCTAATGCTAGTCAGGCGCCAGTTAATGCTGCTGTTTTTAAAACTTCGGCGGGAGTTATTACCAAGGTGCCAATTGTGCAAGTCGCAAATATTAGCGACACATTAGAAAAACTAAAAGACTTAGGCTTCTGGACTTATGGAGTGAGTATGAATGAGTTGTCAGACAGAGAGAAGGGAGATAATATATATGAAGTAGGTAGCAAAAGTATATGGGATCAAGAATTTGACAAGAAGACAGTGTTGGTAGTAGGCGCAGAAGGGAGTGGACTTAGTAGAATAGCAAAAGAGAAATGCGATTTCTTAGTACATATTCCAATGCAGAAGAATATAGAATCACTCAATGTATCAGTATCTGCAGCTCTAGCAATGTATGAGTGGCGCAGAAATATTGCAAAAGATAAATAAAAGAATATACTACTACAATGTTAAAAACTCGCATCATTGCACTTATGTTACTTATGGCTGGTTCTGGTATTGGCTACTTCGTATACTCTAGTCAGATTGCTACTGATACTACTCCAGCAAGTCACCCATTCAAGCTCGGTCTAGATCTCTCAGGAGGTACACTCTTACTCTATAAAGCTAATACAGAAATCTTACCAGAGGCTGATCGTAAAAGCTCAATGCAGGCACTGCGAGACACAATAGAGCGCAGAGTAAATAGGTTCGGAGTTGCAGAACCACTTGTGCAAACTCAGAGAGGTGGTGGGCAAGATAGACTAATAATAGAGCTCCCAGGAGTGAGTGATACTCAAGAGGCAATAGATATGCTTGGAGCTACTCCAGTACTAGACTTTAGACTTGAACAAGAGGTGGATGGTATTATGGAATTTGTACCCACGGAGCTAACAGGTAAGTATCTTAAAAGAGCATCATTACAATTCGGCAGTGGTGGAGGATTATCTAATGAGCCAGTAGTAGGATTACAATTCAATTCTGAAGGGTCAGATATATTTGCCAGATTAACTAAAGAGAATATCGGTAAGGTTATGGGAATATTCTTAGATGGAGTACCTATAAGTACTCCAGTGATAAGAGAGGAGATAGCAGGAGGAATGGCTACAGTGAGTGGAGGCTTCACTCCAGACGAGGCACGAGAGCTTGTTCGTAATCTTAATTACGGTGCCCTTCCCGTGTCTATTGAGCTATTAAGTGCCCAGACAATTGGAGCTAGCTTAGGTGCTGAGGCAGTAGATAGAGGAATTGTTGCCGGAGCTTGGGGTCTTGCATTTGTAGCCCTGTTTTTAATATTTTGGTATAGATTACCAGGAATTATTGCAGTAGTATCACTAGCAACATATATTGCAATAATGCTAGCTATATTTAAATTACTACCCGTAACCCTTACTGCGGCAGGTATTGCTGGCTTCATACTCTCTATCGGACTTGCGGTAGATGCCAATGTGCTAATATTTGAGAGACTTAAAGAGGAGCTGAGAGAGAAAGGTACATGGACACACAATGCAATGCAAATTGCCTTCAAGCGCGCATGGCTCTCTATCCGAGATGGTAATCTAAGTAGTATCATCACTGCAATAATACTGTTCTGGTTTGGCACAAGTTTAGTTAAAGGCTTCGCACTTGTATTTGGTATAGGAGTAGTGGTCTCAATGCTTACTGCAATCATCGTTACTCGTATGTTCTTGCTTTCAGTTGGAGATTATGAAAATAAAGGTTGGACAAAAAGAATGTTCGGTAATGGATTTAAATAATAAATATTATGCAAATAATTAAACACAAAAATATATTCTTCGGCATTACAGGTATTGTGGTAGTACTTTCATTAGGTGTACTATTGCTATTTGGACTTAGGCTTGGTATAGACTTCACAGGAGGTACTCTGATTGAGTTTAGTTGTGATGAATGTACTAAATCCACTCTTAATGAGAGTCTAGTACCTCATAATTTAGGAGAGTACTCTCTTAGAGAGGCTAATAGTGATGAGGTTGGAAGTGAGTTTATATTAAGAACTAAAACCCTTGAGGGTACACAGCGAGAGGCTGTACTAGCAACTCTTGACGATCACAATGCTACTGTAAGTAGCTTCAGTGAGGTTGGGCCAACTATCGGAGAAGAGCTTAAGAGTAAGGCTCTATGGGCAATAGGACTTGTTATGTTTGCTATCGTTTTATTTATCGCATTTGCATTCCGTCCTGCCATAGTCAAGAGAGAGGAGACACCAGAGGGAATTATTAAGATTACCCGGGACTCTCACGGAGTGTCGTCTTGGACATTTGGCATTGTGGCTATTGTAGCACTTATGCATGATGTGCTTATACCAATTGGTATATTTGCTCTTATGGGATACTTCTTAGGCGCTGAGGTTGGAGTACTATTTGTGATGGCACTCTTGGCAATACTTGGTTACTCAGTAAATGATACAATTGTCGTATTCGACAGAGTCCGTGAACGCCTTAAGGAGAACTCAGATAAAAATACAGGAGAAGACTTTAGCGAAACTGTAGGCAAGGCATTGTCTGATACGATACCACGATCTATCAATACATCTCTTACTACAGTATTTGTACTTACTGCATTATACTTTATGGGCCCAGAGGTTACGCAAAACTTCGCGCTAACACTCATTGCAGGAGTCATAGCAGGTACATACTCTAGTATATTCCTAGCATCACCACTCTTGGTGGTGATTAAGAAATGGAGAGGGTAGGCGTGGTATACTTGTTTGTAATGCAAAGCGAAGATAAAGGCAGAAAGTATTGTAACGAACTGAAGGTAAAAACTAAAGAATCTTATACGAAAGTTGAGAGTGTATATTGTTCAATACTTGGTAGTGATATTAAGTTTAATTCAATTGGTTTTAGGCATTTGCAATATAAACCCGATGGTACAGCCAGAGATACAAAAGAGGTTATCTATAAAATGAAGTTATACCCACTGGCGATACCAGTGATTAAAAACGCAATAGGTATCTCTGAAGAGAGGAAAGTACAAATCAGAGTGAGTAGGCGTAAGGACTCACCAATGAAGAAGGGTATTGCATATGCTCTGGTTGCAATAGTTGGTAATAAAAATCCCGTGGCTGTGAGAGTTATTATTGTAAAGATTGGTAATGGGCAACCCTTCTTCTACAGTATTATGAAAGACAACAAAAAACGCTAATCTTAGCCGATTAGCGTGCTTTGGTATGCCTGGCTTCGACTTAGAGTATACTCGTGTCGAACGGAGCTTACGCTCACAGGCATGCTAATATACTAGCAGGTTGATAAAACTTGTCAATACCAGAGTTCTGTGTATAATAGGCGGTACTTGCACCTTTTGGGTGTAAGTAAGTTCGTTGACAATTGAATAGAATAGCAAGTATGTTATATATTTATATATAGTATATTTGCATCACACAGTACTAGTATTATTTATTTAATATTAGTACGAAACATATACAAGAACCTGTATATTTTTTTAGTTTTTAGAATAAAGTTTGGTATCATCGCAAGATGGTACAACTACACAAAACAATTACGTTTAGAAATCCAGTTCATTTAATTGAACACGGTAAACAATCGATATGTGACTTTAGGAATCACATATCACAAAATGAGAATATAAAGCTAAGTTAGTCATTTATGATTAATATGTAATATATTTTCACCACACGAAATAGTAGTCAGAAAAATGAGACACTAGAAATACTTTATTGTATTTTCTTTTGTTTCGTTCACTTTTTAATTAGAGTTTGATCCTAGCTCAGGGTGAACGCTGGCGGCGTGGATAAGGCATGCAAGTCGAATGTATTTATTTACATGGCAAACGGGGTAGTAACAGGTAGGAACGTACCCAGAAGTCACGAATAACCTCAAGAAATTGAGAATAATACGTGATAGTCTCGCAAGAGTAAAGATTTATCGCTTCTGGAGCGGCCTGCTGAGTATCAGCTAGTTGGTAAGGTAATGGCTTACCAAGGCTACGACGCTTAGGGGAGGTGAGAGCCTGACCCCCACCATTGGAACTTAGACACGGTCCAAACTCCTACGGGAGGCTGCAGTCGAGAATCATCCGCAATGCACGAAAGTGTGACGGTGCGATGCCGCGTGGTAGATGAAGCACTTCGGTGCGTAAATACCTTTTATGAGGGAGGAAGTTTATTGACGTTACCTCATGAATAAGGGGCTCCTAATCACGTGCCAGCAGGAGCGGTAATACGTGAGCCTCAAGCGTTACCCGGATTCACTGGGCGTAAAGGGTGTGTAGGCGGTGATATTAGTCGTTTGTTAAAGTCCGGGGCTCAACCCCGGGAAGGCGAGCGAAACGGTATCACTAGAGGATGGTAGAGGTGTGTGGAACTCAAGGTGTAGGGGTGAAATCCGTTGATATCTTGGGGAACACCAAAAGCGAAGGCAACACACTGGACCATTCCTGACGCTCAGACACGAAACCTAGGGTAGCGAATGGGATTAGATACCCCAGTAGTCCTAGGCCTAAACGCTGTCCATTAGTTTTAGGGAGCATCGACCCTCTCTGAGACGTAGCTAACGCGTTAAATGGACCGCCTGGGTAGTACGAACGCAAGTTTAAAACTCAAAGGAATAGACGGGGGCTCGCACAAGCGGTGGAGCGCGTGGCTTAATTCGTAGATAAGCGGAAAACCTTACCCGGGTTTGAAACCTAACTGCACGACTAGGGAAACCTAGTTTCTTTCGAAGGTGTTAGGCAGGTGATGCATGGCTGTCGTCAGTTCGTGGTTTGAATTGTTCCCTTAAGTGGGGTAACGAACGCAACCCTCGTTGTCTGTTATATTTGTCAGACGAGACTGCCCTCTCACGGGGGAGGAAGGTGAGGATGACGCCAAGTCAGCATGTCCCTTTGACATCCGGGGCTGCACACACGCTACAATGGGTACTACAGAGGGGCGCAATAGCGTAAGCTGGAGCAAATCCCCAAAAGTATCCTCAGTTCGGATTGAGGTCTGCAACTCGACCTCATGAAGTTGGAATCGCTAGTAATCGTGAATCAGAATGTCACGGTGAATACGTTCTCGAGCCTTGTACTCACCGCCCGTCAATACAAGGGAGCTGGGAGTGCCCGACGTCCGTCTTTATGGCGGCCCAAGGTAAATTCAGTAACAAGGTATAAGTCGTAACAAGGCACGGCTAGCGGAAGCTGGTCGTGGAATCAATCCGAATGGAATCCGTCGAGCATTGCTTAAGCATGCTTGACTTACTTTGTCGATAATAGCTCTTATAGCTATTGGACAATTGTGTTGTATCTTAATCTACACATGACGGCGTCGAATAGTGACGCATTAAATCCTAAAGTAGAGTACTTTTAGGTAAAGTTGGACGAAACAAAAGAGGATATAATTCTGGTTTCGTGTATATGTTATCTATTCAATTAATCATAGAACAAATTAAAGCCCCAAGATAGTAATATCTTGGGGCTTTAATTTGTTCTATGTAAGTAATTCATGTTATACTAAGAGTAATAATACTATGTCTAGGTAAATTTTTATGATTGAGCAATCTATTGCATCTTTACAAACTATTATAGTAGACTACGGAGCATTAGGAGTTTTCCTGGCAACTATTCTTCAAGAAGTTATTGCGCCAATACCGTCCTCACTTATTGCTACTATGGCAGGATTTTTCTTATTACCACAAGATCTTTCTATGGTGTCAGTATTTCTACCTCTTACTTTTTTAATAGCGATACCAGTGGGTTTAGGTATAACGATAGGAGCATTGGTAATATATTCAATTGGACACATAGGAGGACAACCCGCAATAGAGAGCACGAAAAAGTGGACCCGACTTGATTGGGAAAAGATAGAGATGTGGAAGAAGCGTATTTTTGTAGGATATGCTGACGAAATAGTGTTATTGATATTGCGTATTTTGCCCATGGTGCCAGGTCCAGGTATTTCAGCCGTGTGCGGCGTCATACGCTATCCTGTAGGTAGATTTATCATAATTACCTTTATTGGTACAACCATAAAAGCATATGTATTTGGATTATTAGGGTGGTATCTTGGGAGTGCATATATTCAATATTTAGATACTATTGAAAGGGTTCAGTCCAAGATTATTTTCTGGACTGTTTTTGTTACAATTATTTTAATACTGGCTTTCATCTTATTACCTAAAATGAGAAGATATTACAAGCAAAAATATAATAATTAATTAACGAAAATAAAAGATGTGCACATAAGAAAGCTTAATAATATATGTAGAGCATTCTGGTGTGGTATAATAATTGTATTAATAGTTTTTTATTTAATAATATGTTTCAATTAAAATCAATAACAGGGAGGATGTTTATAGGAGTCACAATAGGGTTTATAGTAGGAGTCGCAACAATCGCACTATCGCCAATGCTTGGATTTGCAATGTTTAGTATGTTTGGACTAGGGACGCTTATGCTATTTGTAATGATGGGCTTCACCCTTGGACTTATGGGGATATTTGATAGGCATCCTATACTTGGCTTTAAGATGAGGTGGTGGATACGCGGATTAGTGGTAGGGTTAATATTTACTCTTATGTATACACTCTTGAGCTATAGCTCACTTGAGGTAATTATGCAGTCTGGCTTAGTATCTTGGACGGGACTCTCATCACCATTTTGGGTATTAATTGACGGTATTCTTATAGGTCTATTTATGGCATATATGGAGACAAAGTTCGCAGGAGAAGGCTCAGAGTTACCGCTT
>CAZGTE010000001.1:8920-44523 GCA_964528515.1 uncultured Candidatus Saccharibacteria bacterium | reverse complement strand
CGTTAATGTTGATAATTTTAACGCAAAAAGTGTCTTAAATTAGGGGTATCTGTCACTTGTCTTGGATACAGTAACAATGAACTTGAGACATACACTGAAGGTGGAAAGACAAATAGAATATCTCATCCAGATATTAAAGGTGTTTATGAGGTTGTGATGGGCGCTTATTTTGTATGCCGCTCTGGAGAGTGGAAGATTGAAGGAGAAAAAAGAGCAACTCCTCAAACAACCATAGGTACTCAAAATCAAATGGCATCAGTGCTTGAAGCGACCGAAAGACTACTAAAGTCATTTGAATTATATCGTAATAGGTAAGGTGATTATTCCTTAGATTGGCTCTTCAATTTTCCAATTTCTGCAGCCATTGCCTCGAGTTTGTGACTTAGGTCTTTAATTACTTCAAGATATTTCTTTGAGTCTTGTTCTTTTAATTGTTGCAATGAGTTATTAAGGACAATAGAAAGCCTCTCCTCATCTATTGGCTTACCGCTAGCAGCCTTAATTCGTCCAACTATTGCGGCAACAGTCTTTGTGTCTATGTCTGAATTCATTATTTAGATATTATAGCACCAACTGCGTCTGTAAAATGACGAGCGCTGGATAACTCATCTAGTCCAGCAAGCTTAAGATCTTTATCTGCAAGCTTTGAGAATTCTCCAGAGATATCATTTAGAAGCCTATTTATATTTTCAATAATCTGATAAGAGTCTTCACCTAATCTCTCATTTGTATTTTTTGGTAAATTTTGCAAATTCTCAAACATAAATAAAATAAATTAACTTATAATTAATAATTAGTATACCTTGTAAATAATGTAGTTGCAATTTTATTAATAATATATATACTACGGCGCAATGACAACTAATACAATTACAGTAAATATCACGGCTCGTGCTGGCGGAGTAGACACTACCAGAGAGGAGGGCAATGTACCAGCAGTATTCTATGGTCCACAAGAGGACACAATGTCAATCTCTGTGAATGCTAAAGATTTTGAGAAGATATGGAAAGACGCCGGTGAGAGTACCATCGTAATACTTAAAGGACTAGGAGAAGACAAAGAAGCTCTTATAAAAACCGTGCAATGGCATCCAATTACTGATGAAGCAATACACATAGACTTCTATATTATAGAGAGAGGTAAGAAGCTTACAGTAAGTGTACCACTTGAATTCGTAGGCGAGGCACCAGTAGAGAAGCTCGGCGGAGTAGTAACCAAGGTTATGCATGAGCTAGAGATAGAGGTACGCCCAAGTGAATTACCTCAGAATATAGTGGTAGACCTAACTAAGCTTGTAGACTTGCAAAGTACTATAACCGTAGCAGACCTAGACTTACCAGAGAGTGCGACTACAACATTAGAGAGTAATGATGCTATTGCATCTGTGAGTGAGGCAGTAGAAGAAGACCTATCAGCGCCAGTGGGTGACGCAATGGCACCAGACACTGACGGCGATAACACTGACGGAGATGCATCAGCAGATACAACAGAAGATTCTAAAGAAAAAGAAAGTAAAGAAGGCTAAGTAATAATACGTATTACTACCTAGTGTCTGTGAGTCTAATACTTGCTAGTATACCAGTTAGCATAATGATGCCTAGTATGCCAAATATATATTGCATCGGCATAAGTAAGAGTAATATCGTACCTACTAGTGGTCCTAATATGTAAGCTATGGGGATAAGCATACGGAAGGCGCTTATAGTATCAGTATCAGAGCCGTCCACTTGTTTGAAGAAGTATACTTCGTTCATTACCTCTATGATTGCAGCTCCTACGCGCGTGATAAATAGGACAAGCATCCATAGAGCAAAGTCCGCAGTAGTTATGAATGATAGATAATACGATGACGCAGCTATAATTATAAAGCCTAATATTAAGAACTCTTTCTCTCCATAATATTTACTTACATAATGCCCAAGAGGATACTCAAGTAATACAAATGGTAAGAGCATTACAGAGAATATAATACCGATAGATGCTAGAGAAAATCCAATATACTGATGTAGATATATGGTCATATAGATTACCATCCAAGAGAAGAAGAAACGGAGCAAGAATTGTATTATGAATATGTTCCTTAGGTCAGAATTTTTAGATAGTCTTGTAAGTGTAGGTAATAGATTCAGTTTCTTATAGATTGGATCTTTGAACTTCTTAAAGCTCTTATATAATAAGAATAAAAACGGCAGTAATAATAATGCTGACAATAAATAAAGACTACTAAATCCTAAATATTTAAGAATAAGTCCAGCGATAAATGGGAAGATTACATATGCTAAGTTAATCATTGTTAAAAATGAACTACGCCCATCTCCTGTACTGCCTTCATCATGTGTATTTGCCTCAAGTAGTATGTCTAAGCCGTAAAATAGTGGTACAGATAGCACTAATGCTATTGTGAACATTACTAGAACAGCTGGAACATATGTACTGAATCCAATACCTATAAAAAGAAATATTTCTAGTACAGTAACTACAGATAATAATTTATATAAGCCAAATTTATTTAATAGATGTGGCAATATGTAATATACAGGCAGACTAAGTAATGATCCAATAATATACAAGCTCCCTAACCATGTGGCAGATATTCCATGACTCTCTAAAAAGTTAGCATTAAAAAATATAACTAGAGCAATATGAGCACCGAGTAAGAAATTAAGTGTGTATAATACCCTTACGCCGTTATTGTTTTTAAATGTTCTATCTAACACTTGTATATTATACAGCACTTCTCCAAGAATTGTGTTATAATAAAAACTTATGAGGAGATATTTTTTAATAATTTTAATTTTAGTATTCTCAGTATCTGAGGTAGCTCTGGCTCAGCAGAGTGAGGCGGAGGTTGAAGCTGCGCGCGCTGAGCTAAGGAATCAGATAGTACAACAAGAGATGCAGATACAAGCAGAGCGTATCAAGTTGATGAATAAGAGAGAGGAGAGGCAGGGTTATGAGAGTGCCTCAGCAGTTCTAAAAAGAGAGATAGATAGAGCAAGTAGAATGATACAAAAACGATCATTAGAGATTGAATATATTAATTATGACATAAGAGACAAGGATTCAACGATAGAAGATCTAGACGAGAAGATAGAAAGAGAGAAGGGGGGTATGGCACAATTATTACGAAAGACAAATAGGTACGGTAATATATCATTTGTAGAAATTATACTTGGTAGTAAGACCTTCTCAGAGATATTCTTAAATATTGACAGATTCAGTGCAATTAAAGAAGCTCTAAATAAATCATTTAAAGAAATATATAAGACACAAGAAGGATTGCGAAATGAGCAAGACGATCTTACAGAGGTTCGTGGAGACCAAGAAAGACTAAGAATAATTCAAGAGATGCAGCGTCAAGAGGTGGTCTTAGATAAGAGAGAGAAAGACTCATTAGTAAATGATGCTCGTAGTGATGAGGAGATATACAAAGACACAATTAAAGAAAAACAGCGCTCTGTAACACAAATACGCGCAAAGCTCTTTGAATTACGCGACTCTAATACTGGAGACATATCATTTGGAACAATGCTTGGCTACGCTAAGGAAGCAGGTGCGCTGACAGGTGTAAATCCAGCGCTTATACTTGCAATACTTACAGTAGAGACTAATTTAGGTAGGAACTTAGGCTTTGGTAAATGGTACAAGGATATGCATCCTACTCGTGACAAGCCAGTATTCTTAAAGATTATGGCTGAGCTAGGAATGGACCCAGACAAGGTGCCGATATCAGCGCGGCCATGCTCTGCGGCGGCGCGTAGAGCTGCTGGTCCAGGTAAGCCATGTGGATATGGCTGGGGTGGCGCAATGGGACCAGCACAATTTATACCATCTACTTGGGTTATGTATCAAGAGAAAATTGGTCGTGCCACTGGACAGATCCCACCAAATCCTTGGGATCCTCGCACGGCAGTATTTGCCAATGCATTACTAATGAAGGACAATGGAGCAGATAGGGGCACTCGCTTTGCAGAGCATAGGGCATCTGTACGATATTTTGCTGGTTGGCGTAATGCAAAGAGGAGTGAGTTCTGGTGGTATGGAGACCAAGTAATGGAGTGGCGTGATAGATATGTCAGAGACATCAAAACACTTGAAAATTAAATATTTTTCTGTATAATTCTCTCATAATGAAAAAAGACATACACCCAGATAATTATAGGCAGGTAATATTTAAAGACAATACTAGTGGCGAGAGCTTCTTGCTTGGGTCTTGTGTAGAGACTAAGGCAACAGGGAAGTTTGAGGATAAGGAGTATCCACTATATGAGGTAGAAATCTCAAGTGCATCTCACCCATTCTACACTGGTAAGAATACTACTATAGACAGAGCAGGACGCGTAGAGAAGTTCAAGACTAGAGTCAAAGCCGCCAAGAAGTAACTTCATTAATAATGAATAAATTTAATATAGATGATTACGCTAGTGATCATAAGACTGCTTTTCTTGTAAATGAGTACAGGCGTCTTATTGAGCAAGAGGACGAGAATAAGGAGCTAGCAGAAGACAAGGATATGGCAGAGCTTGCAGAGATAGAACTTTCCTCAATAGACCAACAAAAGACAGCTGTACAAGAGCAAATATTGAAGATAGTTAAGAGTGATGATGAGGAGCGCAAATTCCCTAATGAGATGGTGCTTGAGGTGCGCGCTGGCGCAGGCGGAGATGAGGCGGCGCTCTTTGCTATGCAACTTGCAGAGATGTATCAGAGATTTGCAGACAAGAAGAGCTGGATAGTCACTAATCTATATCAGAATACTAATGATATGGGAGGCTACAAGGAGGCAGCATTTGAGATTAAAGGCAAGGATTGCTACAAGACATTACAATATGAGACGGGTGTACACAGGGTGCAGAGAGTCCCCGTCACAGAGAAGCAGGGCAGGATACATACAAGCACGGCAAGTGTAGCGATAATGCCAATATATAAACACACCACAGTAGAGCTCTCTGACTCAGACCTAGAGATAGAGTTCTCCAGAGCCGGAGGCAAAGGTGGGCAGAATGTTAATAAGGTAGAGACAGCTGTTAGGCTTACACATAAGGAGACTGGTATTATGGTGCGTTGTACTGCAGAGCGCACACAAGGCAAGAATAGAGAGAAGGCAATGAATATGCTTGCATCACAATTACAACAAAGACAAGATGAAAGAGAGGCCAGAGAGAGGAGCGAGTTCCGCGCTGGGCAGATAGGCACAGGAGACAGGAGCGAGAAGATACGCACATACAACTTCCCCCAAGACCGTATTACAGATCACAGGATTAAGGAGTCTTGGAGTGGTATGGAAAATGTACTAAATGGAGATATAGATAAAATTCTTGATGCTGTTACTAATGCCACACTGGTGGATTAGTCATTTGTAGCCTATCTTTACATGCTACAATATTTAGAATGAAGCATAAATTACACTTAAACTTACCTAAAGATATTTTTGCCCTACTTACTAATAGATTACTATTTAGACTCGGCTTCGGTCTTATTGGTGTATTCCTACCGATATTCTTTTATAAATTATTTGATGAATCATTATATATATTACTGATTATATATATCTCTATATATGTCCTTGGTATTCTCTGGACACCAATTAGCTCAATGTTAATTGGCACATTAGGTGTACGCAAGATGCTATTATTATCAGTACCTCCCAGCGCCTTGTCTATAGGAGCATTATATTATGCTAATGCGCATCCAGTAATAGCAGTAACTATATTTGTAATATCAATATCATTATATAGAGCACTATACTGGGTTCCATTCCAGACAGACCTTACGAAGTACTTAGTGAAAGGTAAGACTGGTGCGAATATGGCAGTATATATAAATGTCTTACAGGCTATGAATGCCGCTACTCCACTTATTGGTGGACTTCTTATTACTGCATTTGGCTTCAGTAATATATTTGCATTTGCTGCTCTTGTTCTATTCACAACTCTCATACCGACATACTTCATAGTCCAAGTATATGAGAGATATGCATGGGGATATTTTGAGACATTTAAGCACTTATTTAATAAGGGTAATAGAGGATTATTATATGCATATATAGCAGATGGAGCTCAGTCAGTTGTCACTATAGTAGTGTGGCCAATATTTATATTTGAAATACTGGATGGTAATTTGAATTCTATAGGATTTGTCACATCACTTACAATAATTGTAATAATGATTCTTAATGTAGTGGTTGGCAAATTCATAGATAAGATAGGAGAGGATAAGATGCTCAGATACAGTACAATACTTGCCACTACTGGATGGATTGTTAAGGTATTTGTAGATAGTGCATTCCAGATATTTATAACAGACACATATCATAGACTTGGTAGGGCAGCTAATAGGATGAGCTTCGACTCGGCTACATATGAACACGCTGCAGATAATGGACACTTTGTAGACGAATTTACAACATTAAAAGAGATTGCACTTAATATCGGCAGGATACTAATGTTATTAGTAGTAGGGGCCCTAGTATTCTATTTTGATAATATACGCATAGTATTTATCATTGCTGCAGGGGCGACACTATTTATGGTAATGCTTAATAGACAGCTTGACATCAAGTAGTATGACAGATAATAACTTTAATATCGTAGTGGGGGAGTTTAGCGGATCTCTAGAGGCACTACTTGAGATGGTCAAGAGGCGTAAGATGCACATAAGTGAGGTCTCTTTAGCTAAGGTTGCAGATGATTACATAGGATATGTTAAGGGTTTAGATGAGGTAGATAACTCTGATATAGCAAACTTTATTGTAATTGCTGCCACACTACTCTTGATTAAGTCTAAGTCACTATTGCCAAGTCTTGTGATAACAATGGAAGAGGAGGAGAATATTAAAGATCTTGAGAGTAAGCTAGAGCTCTATAGTATATATAAATACGCTAATAATATATTAGCAGAACACATAAAGAGCAATAAATCATATTATGCTCCAAGGCCCAGTATAGGTATAAATAATAGTTCTGAAGCCAAAACCTTCGTCCCAACAGTGAGGTTGAACCTCACTGTTTTAGGTGATGTGATGCAGGGTGTGCTTGAGCAATTGCCAAAGGTAGATAATAAGCCAAGGGTAGAAATAGAAGAAAAAATCAACATAAAAGAAGTGATGCATTCATTATTAAGTAGGGTAGAGGCAGGAGTACAAAATAACTTCACTAATCTCTCAGGTAGTAATAAGCAAGAGGTGCTCACAAGCTTCTTAGCCCTCCTAGAATTAATTAAGGACGGAGTATTACTTGCAAAGCAAGATGGTACATATGGAGACATTATGATAGGTAGGTAATATTATGATATGATAATGCTTTATGGATAATCTAACTAAGATAGAAGCAGTGATATTCTCTGAAGGAGGAGAAATATCTATAAAGAATTTATGTAAAGTTCTTAATATTAGTAATGACGACCTAATTACGAATATTCAAGAATACAATAATCTTAATAGAGGTATGGTGCTAGTGGCAGATGATAGTATGGTACTAATGCGCGTCTCTGATAAGTATAATCAACTGATTAAACAATTGCGAGAAGATAAGATAAATGAAGATATCAGTAAGGCAGGACTTGAAGTGCTCTCTATAGTAATGTACTGTAAAGGAGGAGACATAAGCACTGGTGAAGTGGAGCAAATAAGAGGGGTAAACTCTGGATACACATTGCGCCAGCTTACTATCAGAGGTTTCTTAAAGAAGGTTCGCACTGGTATGAGTTATAGGTATAAGCCAACAGCAGAGCTATTATCATTCTTAGGGATAACTAATATATCAGAATTACCAAGGATAGAAGAGGTTCAAGAAAGGATAAGAGAGTTCCAGAATAATAAAGAAGAACAAAATGACTGAATTAAAGAAGCAGAATAGAACTACATTTAAGATGATAATAGCTGGTATCGTTGTAAGTTCTGTAACTCTTGGATTATTAGCAATAATTATGGAGCCGAAGTTGCAAGCCGTATGGAAAGAAGACCAGATAGCCTCAGCAATATTAGCAATACACAGAGAGCACAATGTTCCAAATAAAAAGATTACTGCTAGCGTAATAGCCAGATCTGCAATAGTCTATGATATAAAAAGTGGAGAGATTCTATACGGTAAGAATATAGATATGCAACTTCCTATAGCGTCAATAACGAAATTAATAACAGCCCTAGTATCAGAGAATGAATTAGGTAGTTCGGCAATAGTAGATATCTCAAAAGAAGACTTACATACAGAGGGAGATAGTGGACTTATAGCTGGGGATTATTGGAGAGAGGGGGAGTTATCTGATTTTATGCTATCTGTGTCATCTAATGATGCCTCTACTGCTCTTGCAAATAAGGCTGGAGGAGGAGAGGAATTTGTAATAAAGATGAATAGATTTGTAAAAAAGCTAGGATTACAATCTACAGTATTATTTAATGAATCTGGACTAGACATTAATGAGCGCAAGGCTGGAGGCTATAGCACCGCTAGAGATATTGCAATTTTGTTATCGTATATGGCAATTGTTAAGCCAGAGGTGCTTGAGGCTACAGCCTTTGTAGAATTTAACAGTGTGTCTATTACAGGATTAAAGCATAGAGCTGTTAATACTAATAGGATTGTAGGGAGTATACCAGGAATAATAGGAGGGAAGACAGGATTCACAAACTTAGCAGGTGGAAACTTAGTAATAGTATTTGATGCTAGTATAGGCAGACCTATAGTAGTAGTAGTTCTAGGCTCTACTAGGGATGGTAGATTTGATGATGTGCTTAAATTGGTTAATGGTGTGATATAATATATAAATATGGAAATAGTAGATATAGTAAAGGTGATATTACCAGCGGCGTTGGCATTTGGTATTGGTATTGCTATTACTCCTCTTGTAACGCATTTCTTATATAAACATAAGATATGGAAGCAAGTGGGCGATGAGGGCAAGAAGGCACTAGACGGCACTGAGGCAACTGAATTTAATAAACTACATGCACAAGAGGAATTAAATACACCTCGAATGGGAGGTATAGTCATATGGGGTAGTGCACTACTCACTGTACTATTTATAACTCTTTTAGCTCAATTTATACCTAATGAAACCACTGCTAAATTAGACTTCCTCTCACGAGATCAGACTTGGATACCTTTTATTACTCTGATCCTTGGAGCGCTTGTAGGCTTTGCAAATGACCTATTAGATGTTAGATATAGTGGAAAGGGTATGTCTCTTAAGAGGAGATTGGCCTTCGTACTTACAATGTCTATGTTTATTGGTTGGTGGTTCTACGACAAGCTTGATGTCACAAGTATTGGAATCCCATTTGATGGTATGTTGTATATTGGTATATGGATTATTCCACTGTTTATGATTATGACTGTGTCAATCTATGCAAGTGGTGTAATAGATGGTATAGACGGTCTGTCGGGAGGAGTATTTGCAAGTATATTTGCTGGGTATTCAATAATTGCCTTTTCGCAAGGTCAGATTAATCTAGCAGCATTCTGCGCTATGATTGTTGGGGCAATATTAGCATTCTTATGGTTTAATGTACCACCTGCTAGATTCTATATGACTGAGACTGGTACGATGGCACTGACCCTCACTCTCAGCACAGTCGTATTTATGACAGACTCTATGGGAGGAGGAATAGGCATTAGTGTATTACCAATTATCGGCTTCTTATTAGTTGCTACAGTAGCATCAAATATAATACAAATCTTATCTAAGAAGTATCGTGGCAAGAAGGTCTTCAGGGTTGCCCCATTACATCACCATTTTGAGGCTATTGGCTGGAGCTCAGCTAAGGTTACTATGAGGTACTGGATATTGAGTATTATATTTGTATTCATAGGAGTAATAGTAGCTATTGCAGGATAAATCTCTACACGCATCATATGTGTTACTATATATAAATGAGTGCAAAGTTTAAGAGACTAAAGAAGCCTGACAATGTATTATTAGTATTGCTTGTAATATTAATTACAGGAGGTTTTTTTATATTCTTATCAGCATCTTTAGGGCTACTGGCAAGAGATGGACCATCATTTGTAGATATAGCATTTAATCAGTTTTTCTTAGGTATAGTTCTTGGTTCAGTAACCGCTTTTATAACTAGTAGAATACAGTATAGAAATTGGCGCAAGTATGCTCCATATTTATTCGGACTGTCAGTTGTTGCTGTGTTCCTAGTATTCATACCCGGTATTGGTATGACTCATGGCGGTGCCTCTAGGTGGATTAATTTTGGACCTATTACATTCCAGCCAGTTGAATTACTTAAGATTGGAGTAGTATTATTCTCTGCTCATTTCTTGGCAAAGTATGCACGCAAGGTGCATACCCATAGCTTTTTTGGCATTGTTGCTCTAGTGGCAATAATATCAGTTATTGCAATACCTCTCTTGATGCAACCAGATACAGGTAGTTTGGTAGTCATTGTATTAGCTATTTCTACAATGTTCTTCGTATCAGGACTTAAATGGAGAGATGTAGCAATAATGATACTATTAGGCATTGTTGCTCTTACAATGTTAGCATTTGCTAGACCGTATGTATTTGACCGTCTTACTACATTTATAGATCCGACAGCAGATATACAAGGTTCTGGATTTCAGATTAGACAGTCTCTTATTGCTGTAGGATCTGGAGGTGCCTTTGGTAGAGGATTTGGTCAGAGTGTACAGAAGTTTAATTATTTACCTGAGCCAATAGGAGACTCAATATTCGCAGTGTACGCTGAGGAATTTGGATTCACTGGGTCAGTACTGCTACTTGCTGTATTCCTTGCATTATTGCTCAGAATGTTTTATATCGCTATTAGAGCTCCTGATATGTTCGGCGCATTATTGGTAGTAGGTATAGCAACTCTTGTAATTGTACAATCATTATTCAATATAGCCTCCATGCTAGGAGTTGTTCCACTCTCTGGTATGCCATTAATATTTGTAAGTCATGGCGGTACAGCTCTTGCTGTTACTCTGGCAAGTTTTGGTATTGTTCTTAATGTCTCTAGGTATAGGAGATAGTATTGTGAATAACTATATAATAGCAATGGTCACAATATGGTATTATATTAAATATGAAGAGTTTTTTTACTTTAGTAATACTTGTATCCTTATTCTTTAATCGTAATTTAAGTACATAATGAAGGATATAGATTCTATTAAAAAACAGGTTCGTCTTGCTGACTACATATCAGTCGCACAAATCTTTCTTAAAGACAACTTCTTACTAGATAGACCTCTTGTGAAGGAGGATATTAAAGATAGACTACTTGGGCATTGGGGTACATGTCCTGGTATTAACTTGGTGTATGCTAATATTAATAGGCTTATTAATAAGCACGAGGAGAAGGACTTTTTATACACTGTTGGGCCTGGGCACGGATTTCCTGCATTTCAGGCTAATCTCTTTATAGAAGGATCACTGACAGCAGTAAATAGAGAGAATATACCATACAGCATTAATGGACTTAATGAAATTATAAAGAACTTCTCTACCCCATATGGATATCCATCACATCTTAATCCAGAGGCGCCAGGAGTAATCCTTGAAGGGGGAGAGCTTGGATACTCTTTGTCTATTGCTGCAGGTAGCGTACTAGACAATCCAAAGCTTATTAATGTATGTCTAATAGGCGATGGAGAGGCAGAGACAGGCCCACTTGCAGCAAGCTGGAGTCTTAATAGATTTATAAATCCTAATAGTGACGGTGTGGTATTACCAGTCTTACATCTTAATGGATATAAGATATCTGGACCAACAATATTTGGCAGGATGAGTGATGACGAGATTTCAGACTTCTTCAGAGCTCATGGATATACTCCGCTATTTATTGATTATGATAAAGAGATAGATGGTACTAAAGTAGACATATCTCAGCAGAGCATAGTTATATTTGATACTGCAATGCAAATGATACAGACCCTTAAAGCCCAGTCTAAAACTGAACACGGACTCGTAGCTCCGCGTTGGCCAGTAATAATATTAAAAACTCCTAAAGGTATGGGTGCACCCACTGCCGTAGACGGTATAAAGATTTCAGGTAATTATGCATCTCATCAAGTTGTATTTAATAATCTTAAAGGGGATTCTGACAGTAGCAAATTACAATTAAAGCAATTAGAAAAGTGGCTCAGGAGTTACAATGTAAAAGACTTAATAAGTACTGGCAGTGAAGGGGAGTTGGTACTTGATGAAGACATTAAGGTAAATATACCCAAAGGAGACAAGTGTATAGGTCAGAGTAAATATGCACATGGTAAGCATAGAGGAGACTTGAATCTACCAGAAGACGGAGCATATAATATAAAACTGAAGGAAAGAGGTGAGATAGGCGAGGATGATGCTATGAGAGTGGCAGGTAAATATATGGCAGACATATTCTCAAAGAACAAAGAGAATGCTAATTTCAGGCTCTTTAGCCCCGATGAGACATATTCTAATCATCTTGAGGCAGTATTCTCACAGACTGCACGCTCTTGGCAATGGCCAATACAAGAATGGGACAAGGATCTAAGGCAAGACGGTAGGGTTATAGAGCTTCTAAGTGAGCACGCACTCTTTGGTATGTCATTAGGGTACGCACTTACTGGTAGATATAGCTTCTTCGTCACTTATGAGGCATTTGCACCTATAGTTGCAAGTATGGCAGATCAATATATTAAATTTGTATCAGTCGCTCGTGATGTTAGCTTCAGAGAATCACTTCCGCCAGTTAATATAATACTGAGCTCATTACTAGAGAGACAGGACCATAATGGCTTCTCTCATCAGAATCCGTCATTTATAGCTGGGTTACTTAATCACAGTAGTGATATTGTAAATATGTATTTCCCCGCAGATAAGAATCTAATGCTAGAGTCTATGGAGCTAGCACTCACCTCTAATGATTCTGTTAATGTAATTGTAAGTGGCAAGAAGATGCACAGGAGTTGGCTTACAATAGACGAGGCTAGTAAGCAAGCTGAAGACGGAGCAATGGTATGGGACTTCTTATCTAATCCTGGAGAGCCAGATGTGGTGGTGGCAACATGTGGAGATTATATAACAGAAGAAGCTGTAATTGGCGTAACCCTATTTCGGCAGAAGTTCCCAAATGTGAAAATTAGATTTGTAAATTTCTTCAAGTTAGATATGTTTGACGAGAATGTAATAAGTAATCGTAAATCAGATATATATGATAATTATCTTACCTCAGACAAGCCAATAGTATTTAACTTCCATGGATATACTGCAACTATTAAGAAGTTATTATTTGATTATGATCTCTCAAATAGAATTATTATAAATGGTTACGAGGAAGATGGTAGCACTACAAGTCCATTTGATATGGTAGCTCGTAATGGATTATCACGCTTCCATCTTGTTAAAGATATTGCAACACAAGCCACAAAAGTAGGTGCAATTACTGAGGAACAAAAAACAGAAGTCCATATAGAGATGGACGAAAAGCTAAAGTGGGAGAAAGAATATATAAAAGAACATAAAGTAGATCCGCCAGAGATTAAGAATTGGTAAGATAAAATGACTAATATACTAACAGTAAATCCAGGCTCTACAGCGGTTAAGTATGTCCTTTTTGATAATATTGGAAATGTTCTAGAACAAAGGGTATTTGACAAGAAAGAAGACATAAAGATAGAGGACAAGAATAAGGAGAGGTCGTGGCTAGAGAGCCTGAATAAAGATGAAAATAGTATAGAAAAAATAAGCATCAGAATAGTGCATGGTGGTGATATGCACGGTCCACTAGAACTAGATATTGACATAAAGATGCAAATAAAGAGATTTGCTAGATTCGCACCAATACATAATAATCTAGCCCTAAGTACAATAAATCTCTTAAGAGAGGTTATACCCAATAGTAAGATTATAGTTAGTTTTGATAGCGATTTCCATAAAACTATGTCGAAGGTAGCTAGTACATATCCAATATCTGCATCTCTAACTCAGGATCTAGATATTAAGCGTTACGGCTTTCATGGGCTTGCTGTGCAATCAGTACTAAGGCAACTTAAGATTAAATTAGGAAGATTACCAGAGAGAGTAATTTGTGCGCATCTAGGAGGTGGGTGCTCTATCACAGCTGTAAAAGATGGTAAGAGTGTCGATACTACTATGGGGCTAACTCCTCTTGAGGGATTAATGATGATAACTCGAAGTGGAAGCATTGGACCAGGGGTTGTAGAGTATATAAGTGAGTCAAAGGGCTGGTCCATAAAGAAAGTAATTGATATGCTAAATAATGAATCAGGATTCTATGGTATGACAGGAAGCAAGAACACACTTGATATAATAGATAGGGCGAGTAAGAGGCAAGAGCCAGAGAAGTTGGCCTTTGACATATTTGTGAGTAAGATAGTGAAGCAGATTTTTGCTTATTATGGTACCATTCAAGGTTGTGATGCATTGATAATATCTGGAGGCATTGGCTATGGCAACACATATTTGCGTTCTAAAATTTTGGAGAGTCTTAGTATAATTGGTATATCTGAGGAGAACACATTCGTAATTAAGGCGGATGAGGCACGAGTATTATTTGAAAATACTAAGAAAGTCTAGTATTATAGATATATGCAAGCAATTATATTAGCAGCAGGTGAGGGTACGCGCATGTATCCTCTTACACGACATGTGCCAAAGCCTCTAGTGAGAGTAAATGGCAAGGGAGGAGTACGCAAAAGCCTAGTTGAGCATAATATAGATTTGTTACCTGAGGAGGTGACAGAGCTGATATTTGTAGTTGGGTATCTTAAAGAGCAGATAATTAACTACTTTGGTGATGAGTTTAATGGGCGTAAGGTTATATATGTAGACCAGAAGAAACCGCTTGGTACCGGACATGCCATAAGTCTGGTCCATAAACATATCAAATCGCTTTTTAGTGATGATGGGTGATGACTTGTATTGTAAGGCTGATATGGATAAGTGTATTGCACTAAGCGAGAGCTCTGTTTTAATTAAAAAGATACGATCAAAGTTTAGTGGGGGTCAGATGGATTTTGATAAAGATGGCAACCTAAAGGCAATAATAGAGGGAAATCACAAAAGTGGGTATATAAATGCCGCACTATATGTCATAGGCAAAGAGTACTTTAACTATGCTCCTGTAGCAATAAAGGATGGCAAGGAGTACGGCCTCCCACAAACTTTAGTAAAGATGGCACAAGATCATGATGTAAAGGTAGTGGAGTCACTATGGTGGCACCAAGTTACAGATGTAGAAGATGTAAAAAGAGCATCCAGTTTATTAAAGAATAGACCGTAACCTGAATTATAAAAATATAAGATGATATAGTGCATATTCTTGCATTAGATTAAGCCTAGTGCTACAATCTTTGTGATTATGATGTTAGATAATTCCATAACTGTTGCCAGTACTGAAGCTACAAGTGAGAAGGGTATATATATTACATCGCTTATAGCAGAGAACTTAGGTACATTTTACGGACTACCTATAACCAATACTCTACTAACAAGTTGGGCAGTAATCTTAGTATTAATAACTCTTTCTTTTTTTGTTGGGCGTTCAATAAAAATGGTCCCAGGTAAGGTCCAGAGTATATTTGAGAGCATGATAGGTTTTATCTATAAGTTTATTAAAGACACTTTAGAAGATGCAAAAGTTGCTCGTGCTATTTTGCCATTTATTTTGACACTCTTTCTGTTTATTGCAGCTTCAAATATACTTGAGTTTACACCAGGAATAGGCTCTATTGGAATATGGCAAGATGATAAATTGATACCATTTTTCCGTAGTGTTAATACTGATTTAAATGTTACTCTAGCACTTGCTATTATGGCAGTTGCAACTATTGAGTTTACAGGAATAAGAAAGTTAGGATTCCGCACTTATGGAAGTAAGTTTATTAATTTCAGTTCCCCTATCAAATTTTTTGTTGGAATTATTGAATTAGCAAGTAATGCAGTACGAATTGTATCATTCTCATTTCGTTTATTCGGTAATATAATAGCGGGTAAGATACTTATTGCTGTTGTAATATTTTTCGTACCGTATATACTCCCTAGTGCTGTAATAAGCTTTAAGCTATTTATAGGTATAGTTCAAGCAGGTATATTTGCTATATTGACATTGTTCTTTATTAAGTTGGCCATTGCCAAACCACATTAGCTTGTTTATCTCTAGGGTTACCTAGTTGTAAGTTGGCTTATTTGGTTTTGTAATAAAACCTAGTCGTAGAATTATTAATTATTAGTAAATAAAAAAATATGGAATTAGAAGTAGCAAAAGCATTTAGTATGGCATTAGCAGCTGGTCTTGGAGTTATAGGAGCAGCTATAAGTATTTCAATTATTGGTGGTAAGGCAATGGAGGCTATAGGGCGTAATCCTGAGGCAAGTGGTAAGATTTCATCAAGTATGATTATCGCTATTGCCTTTGCAGAGGCACTAGGTATCCTTGCAATCGTTGTGGCATTTGTAATTATGGGACTATAAGTATATGGCGGAGTTACTTAATTTATTTGGAGTAGACTGGAGACTCTTGCTAATACAAGCGATTAACTTCGTAGTTTTAATTGCCGCTCTTAGTTATTTTTTGTATAACCCTATATTAAAGATATTAGATGAGCGTCGTAAAAAGATAGAGCAAGGAATAAAAGATGCTGCAGATGCTAAGAAATCTCTGGAGAATGCAGATGAGGAATCTAGAGACATAATTGGTAAGGCAGTAGGCGATGCAGAGGGAATAATCTTAACAGCAAAAGATAGTGCTATAATTAGAGGCAATGAAATAGTCGAGACAGCTCAAAGTCGCGCTAGTCGTATAGAAGCAGATGCTAAGGCAAGAGCCGAGGCAGAAGCTAAAAAGGCACTTGATGGCAGTAATGAGCAAATAGCTCGAGTAGCCATATTAGGTACAGAAAGACTATTAAATAAAAAATTATAATAGACATGAATCCTAAAGTGCACGCCCAAGCAATGTTTGAATTAATATCATCTGGCAAAACAGCAGAAGATGTTATTAAGGGTACAATGAAGTCTTTAAAAAAAAGAGGAGCTATAAAAATACTACCAAAAATTCTGAAAGAATATCAGATACTTGAGAAAAAAGAATATATGAAAAAACCAACTCTCACAATAGCTAGAGAATCAGACAGGGCAAATGCTATTAAAGATAGTGATGCAGATAAGGATATAAATATAGTGATAGATGAGTCAATTGTGGGTGGGTATAAATTAGAAAATAATGGTGTACTTACAGATAATAGCTTCAAATCACATTTATTTAATGTATATAAAAACGCAGTAAAAACATAGACAAGAATTAGTTATTAATAAATTATTAAAAGAGTATTATATGGACAGTACAATTATAGAAAAGATAAAGAGGGAGATAGAGGGAATAGATACATCGGTAGATTCTCAAGAAGTAGGCAGGGTTACAAGTGTTGGAGACGGTGTAGCTGAGATTGATGGTCTGTATAATGCCAAAATGATGGAGATGATACTCTTCGATAGCTCTGATGATAAAACATTAGAAGACGCTATGAATAATAAGAATGTATTATATGGACTCGTTCTTAATCTTGAAGAAGATATAGTTAAGACAGTCATCTTGGGAGATGCAAATCTTATTACTGAGGGAATGTTGGCTAGGTCTACAGGTAGAACTCTGTCTATACCTGTTGGAGATGCAATGCTTGGTAGAGTTGTAAATGCTCTTGGTGAGCCTGTAGATGGTAAGGGAGATATTAAAAGTGAGCAATTTAATCCAATAGAAAGAGAGGCTTATGGCGTATTAGACCGCTCAGCTGTAAATGAACCATTACATACTGGAATTAAGGCAATTGATGCAATGGTGCCTATTGGTCGTGGTCAAAGAGAGCTTATAATTGGAGATAGATTTACAGGAAAGACAACAATAGCAATTGACTCTATAATAAATCAAAAAAATGAACCTAAAGAAACCAGACCACTATGTATATATGTAGCAATTGGTCAGAAGGAATCTAAGACAGCAAGAATTGTACAACAGTTAGAGAATGCTGGAGCAATGGAGTATACAATAGTCGTGACCGCATCTGCATCCGCATCGGCTTCAATGCAATTCTTGGCTCCGTTTTCTGGAGCTGCTATAGGAGAGTTCTTCATGGATTCTGGACGCGATGCACTTATAGTATATGATGACTTATCTAAGCAGGCCGTAGCATATCGTGAGCTGTCGCTACTACTTAGACGACCACCTGGTCGAGAGGCTTATCCTGGAGATATATTTTATCTACACTCACGATTACTAGAGAGAGCAGCTAGACTAAATGACAAGTTGGGAGGAGGATCACTAACAGCATTACCAATTATAGAAACTCAAGAAGGAGATGTTTCGGCTTATATACCTACTAATGTAATTTCTATTACCGATGGGCAAATAGCATTGGACTCCGGACTATTTAATCAGGGATTGATGCCTGCAATTGATGTTGGTAATTCAGTATCTAGAGTTGGTAGCTCGGCACAAACCAAAGCAATGAAGAAGGTAGGTGGATCTATGCGAGTTGAGCTTGCTCAATTTCGTGAGCTTGAGGCATTTATGCAATTCGCACAAGATCTAGACGAGTCTACTAAAAAGCGCATAGATTCAGGGCGTAGACTTACAGAGTTACTTAAGCAGAAGAATGGTTCACCAATACATTTTGCCTTGCAATCTCTTATTATATATTCTGGAATAAACGGCTTTTTAGATAAGGTTCCAGTTAATAAGATGGTAGAAGCAAATAATAAATTACAAGATTTTTTAATTGAACAACAGGCATCTCTAATAGATGCAGTCACAAAAGACAGGAATATTACTGAGGAGAGTGAAGAACAATTAAAGAAAGCATTGGGAATATTTGAGGTAGCAAATAAGGATTTATTTGAGTTGGGATAACTAACAACTAATAACTATAAACTAACAACTTAAGATGGCAGGATTAAAAGAAATAAAAAATAAAATACACTCTGTTAAAAAGACTCGTAAAGTAACTCGTGCTATGGAGGCTGTTAGTGCTGTCAAAATGCGCAAGAGTCAAGGTAGAGCATTAGGAGCTAGAGCTTATGCGCGAAGCGCACTGCGTATACTTGGGCAGGTGAGCTCTATTGTAGAGTTTAATGAACATCCGCTTGTGGTGCAGAGAGCAGAGGGTGCTATTGTGGCAGTGCTTGTAACTAGTGATAAGGGACTAGCGGGTAGCTTAAACAGTGCTGTGATTAAAATTGCAGAGAGATTTATAACAGATACAGACACAAGTAAGGGTGATATTCAATGGATCTGCATAGGTAAAAGAGGCTTTGATTGGGCGCAGCGCAGAGGATATAATATTATCCATAGTATTAAGAATTTGAGTGATGATATACAAGAGGAGGAGACACAAGAGGTTACCGAGATGATAATAAAGTTACAAGAAGAGCAAGAGGTACGAAAGGTTAATGTTATCTACACTAATTTTAAGTCTACTTTTGAACAAGAGGCAGTAATGCGTAGACTGCTACCACTCTCACATGAATCGCTTAATGATATAGTATCAGGCATCTTGCCTAGTAAAGGTAAGTGGGCAGATATTAAAAGTGATGAGAAGAATGTGCCTGAGTATAAGGTGGAGCCAAATCGTTCCAAATTACTCTCAGAGGTATTACCAAGACTTACAAATATATTAGTATTCCATACACTTCTTGAAAGTAAGGCTAGTGAGCACTCTGCCAGAATGGTAGCAATGAAGAATGCAACAGATAAGGCAGGGGATGTGTCAATCTTACTTAAGAGAAAGTTCAACAGAGTGCGTCAGGCAGCGATAACTGCCGAAATTGGAGAGATTACCAGTGGTCTTGAGGCTATGAAGTAGTTAATTGGCAGTTTATTTTATTAAAAATTATTAGATTATTAAAAATTATTATGAGTACAGAGAAAACAAAAGGAATAGTAAAGCAAATTATAGGCCCAGTAATAGAGGTATATTTTGAAGATGGGCTACCAGACTTATTACATGCATTACAAGTGCAGGGTGATAATAAAGTTGTAACATTAGAAGTTGCCGCGCACCTAGGGTTAAATAGGGTACGATGTATTGCTATGGAGGATACAGCAGATCTTAAACGAGGTATGGTTGTTATAAATACAGGATCTCCAATATCTGTACCAGTTGGAGAAGAGTCTCTAGGTAGAATGTTCTCTGTACTTGGTGAGCCAATAGATGGAAAGGAGGCACCTAAAAATGCAAAACGAATGCCAATTCATGCCAGTCCACCAACATTTGCAGAGCAAAGCACAAGTGCAGAGGTTTTTGAAACTGGGATTAAAGCAATAGACCTAATGACGCCCTTTATGAAGGGGGGTAAGGTTGGACTATTTGGTGGTGCGGGAGTAGGTAAGACAGTGCTTATTCAAGAGCTTATCCGTAATGTGGCAAGTGAGCACGGTGGCTACTCAGTATTCGCTGGTGTAGGAGAGCGCGTGCGTGAAGGTAATGACCTTTACTACGAGATGAAAGAGTCTGGCGTGCTAGAGAAGACAGCTCTTGTATTCGGACAGATGAATGAGGTGCCAGGAGCAAGAGCGCGCGTAGCTCTCTCTGGACTTACTATGGCAGAGGCATTCCGTGATGAGGGTGGTAAAGATGTCCTATTCTTTATGGATAATGTATTTCGTTTTGTGCAGGCAGGCTCAGAGGTGAGTAGTCTCTTGGGGAGAGTGTCTAGTGCTGTAGGTTATCAGCCGACTCTAGCTACAGAGATGGGTAACTTACAAGAGAGAATTACTTCTACTAAGAGCGGATCTATTACATCTATTCAAGCGGTATATGTACCAGCAGACGACATGACAGACCCAGCACCAGCTACTACATTTACTCACTTAGACTCAACAGTATCACTCTCAAGAGAGCTTGCGCAGAAGGCAATATTTCCATCTATTGACCCCTTAGCATCAAGTTCTACTGCTCTTACACCAGACATTGTAGGAGAGGAGCATTATAGAGTTGCAAGTGAGGTTAAGAGAGTGTTGCAGAAGTACAAAGACCTACAAGATATTATTGCAATCTTAGGTATAGAAGAGCTTAGTGAGGAGGATAAACAATTAGTATATCGCGCCCGTAAGATTGAGAAGTTCTTATCTCAACCATTTTTTGTTGCAGAGATATTTACAGGTAAGCCAGGTCAATACGGATCTCTAGAAGATACAGTACGAGGATTTGGAGAGATACTTGATGGTAAGCACGATGATATAGATGAGCAAGATTTTTATATGAAAGGTAGTATAGATGAGGTAGTAGCAACTAAATAATTATGAAAACTTTTCATCTAACAGTATCGTCAGTATCAGAGACCAAGTTTGAAGGAGAAGCTTCCAGTATATCAGTACCTGGTGTAGATGGTCAGATGGAGGTGCTTAAGGACCACGCACCGCTTATATCTACTCTTAATTCTGGAACCATAGTAATTAAAACAGAGTCAGACAAAAATGGAGAAAAGTTTAAAATAGAAAAAGGGATACTAGAGGTGGCAAATAATAGAGTTGTCGTACTTATGTAAATGAAAAAGTTTATAAAAAATAAGGAGGATTTTACTTGCCAGCACTGCGGACTAGAGAATATTGGTAATGGGTATACTAATCATTGTAGAGAGTGCTTGTGGAGCAGGCATGTAGATATAAACCCTGGTGACAGGCTTGCGCTAGAGAGTTGTGGAGGATTAATGAAGCCTGTAGAAGTGCAGACTAAAGGTGATGCATATATAATAAAACACAAGTGTGAAAAATGCGGACATATAAAATTAAATAAAGTAGCTAAGAATGATAACTTTGATATACTTATTGACACATGCAAAAAGATATAAAAGAATTACGAATAGAGATGAAGTCTTTGTATAAAAATATTCGTAGTCCTGTCTTTTGTAATATATTAGATGTTGATGTGTATTTTAATGCAGATGGGCTATTCCATTTAAGATACGATGGCACACGTAAAAAGCGTCCCACAAAAGAAGAATATAGTAAATTAAGCTTATTACCTCTTGTAATTCCAGTCATTAAATCTGCTAAAGATTCTACAGAGGAAACGCGCTTGGTCGGTAATAAAAGGACAAGGTACTGGGCACTTATCATGTCTGTTGGTAAATCTAATACGGTGGTAAAGGTTATTTTGCGTCAAGTTGACAGTGGTAGGATATATTTCTTTAGCGTAATGCGATTGAGAAATAGGAAACAAAAAACACCAACAGTAAGTTGATGTGCTTTGAGGTACCTGCTCGTCGGTTTAGAGTACTCATGACCGAAAGGGGCTTACGCCCACAGGTACATATATATAATAACAAACAAAACTGATTATGCAAGACAATAAGCACAAAGATAAAATAAAGAAACAAATAAAAGAGATTGAAGAGCAGATGACAGCAACAGACTTTTGGAATGACTCACAAAAAGCGCAGGGCATAATGGCAGAGTACCAGTCACTTAAAGAAGAGTTAAAGGGTGGTGATAAGTACGGTAAGAACAATGCAATTGTGACTATTATGGCAGGTGCTGGTGGTGACGACTCTGAGGACTTTGTAACTATGCTCAAGCGCATGTATGAGAGGTGGGCAACTAAGTCGGACTTGGTTGTTGAGTTGTTAGGTAGTACTACTAGCTCAGCGGGGTATAGGAGTGTGTCTTTTTCTATTATCGGAGCTGGTACTTATGGCAAGCTCAAAGGAGAGAGCGGAGTGCATAGGCTTGTGCGTATATCTCCATTTAATGCTAAAGGTAAACGACAAACGAGCTTCGCTATGGTGGAGATAGTGCCAGAGCTTAAAGACTTGCCAGACATAGACTTATCAGAGAGCGACTTAGAGATTAGCTTTGCGCGCAGTGGTGGTGCAGGAGGGCAGAATGTTAATAAGGTGGAGACTGCTGTACGCATCAAGCATTTACCAACAGGTATAAGTGTCAAGTGTACAGAGGGTCGTAGTCAACAAGTAAATAGAGATAAGGCAATGGCACAGCTCTTAGGTAAGTTATATAAAAAACAAGAAGAAGACAGGATAAAAGAAGAGAAAGGTCTAACGATAAGTAGTGAGGTAGATAACTCTTGGGGTAGCCAAATGCGCAGCTATGTACTGCATCCGTATAAGAAGGTCAAAAGTCATATAAATGATATAGAGACTAGTAATGTGGACAGTGTTCTTGATGGTGATATTGGTATCTTTTTAGAGTAGTAATATGGTATTATTGTATTATGAATTTTTTGTTTAGTGGGATTAAGGGTACTTATAAGAAGGTGTATGATTATGCAACAGAGCATGATATACAGTCAGGACACACGCTTTATATACTACTAGCCCTTACTCTAGCTCCGTTATTTATACTCAATATTGAAGGAGCTAAGATGGTAGGTATCGTACTAATATTACTGTCTCCAATATGGCTTACATATGTACTCGTCACCAAGATATGGGAATTATGGATGGAATATATAAATCTGAAGTTCCTAGCTAATCCAAAGCAAGATTCACAACTCTATGAGCTAATTGTGCCCAAGAGTATTACCAAGTCCCCAGCTGCTATGGAGTTATTCTTCTCAGGATTATTATTATCTCAAGGCACTTCCACAGAATTTGATAAGTATTGGCACGGTAAGGTTCGTCCATGGTGGAGTGTAGAGATTACAGGTATAAATGGAGAGGTTAAAATGTACTTATGGTGTTGGAAGAGATTTACAGAACATGTCGAGGCGCAACTCTACGCACAATTTCCTGAAGTTGAGATGGTAGCTGTAGAGGATTATTCCACTAATATAGATTATGACCCTAAGAAGCACTTTGCTTTGGGTAATAGATTTAAGCTTGAAGAAGACGAATCTCTACCAATAAAGACATATTTTGATTATGGATTACACGAGAATG
This sequence comes from uncultured Candidatus Saccharibacteria bacterium, assembly GCA_964528515.1. GTDB lineage: Bacteria > Patescibacteriota > Minisyncoccia > Phycocordibacterales > UBA2100 > S139-169. The sequence continues at coordinate 20,690 of CAZGTE010000001.1, read as the reverse complement.
CAGACAAATGGGAGACTAAGATAGACCCAATGGTAAATATTCTAGAGAAGTTTGCATTACCTAAGCAAGGTGAGCAGATGTGGTTGCAGATATTATTTCAGAAATCTGATAAAGATGTAGCAGGAGATGCAGAGAAGATGATAGTAAAAATCTACAAAGACAAGACCCCAGAGTATCCAGCGATGGATGGGTCTGATGAGAAGGTTCAAGGCTTCCCTATGCTGCTACCAAGCGAGAGAGAGAAGGTGGAGGCAATACAGAGGGCTAGTAAGAAGCCAACATTTGACTGCGTGATAAGGAGTTTGTATATTGCAGATCGTGAGCATATGCAACCATTGCGCATACAGTCTATAGGTAAGATGTTTAATTATTATGATGGATTTAACTCACTTAAGCCATTTGTAGGAGCTGCTAAAGGAGGAGATTATCCTTGGGAGAAGTTTACATTACCTAATTTAGATAATATACTTAAAGACTTCATTAGTGCCTATCGCTTACGCAGCGGATTTAATGTACCATTTGTAAGACCTTCCATAACTCTGACTACCGAAGAGTTATCAACCATATTCCACTTCCCTAGTGAAGAGAGTAAGATACCTGGGATGCAGAAGAGTCAGTCTAAGTCAGCAATACCGCCATCAAATTTACCAACAGGATAGTAATATAATTATTAAAATAATGAAAGATAATAACACAGATATATTTGCAGACCTTGCCGGAGGCAAGGAGAGAATGCGTAAGATATTAGATAGAGTACGAGCATATTGGAATGGGGGTGTAAATAAAGTTGTGAATATATTAATAATAATTTTTTTAGTATCTGGAGTTATATTTTATATGTCGTCTATAAGAGCTCCATATAATTTTCCCACTAATACATTAGTGAATGTAGAGAGGGGACAGAGCTTAGCAAATATAACAGAAAGCCTAGAGAGGCAAGGAGTGATACGCAACGGTCTTGCTATGAGAGCCATAGCAAGGATTTATGGAGTTGAGAAGAGTATGCGCTCTGGTGATTATATATTCAAATCTGAAATTAATGTGTTAGAAGTTATTAAAAGATTAAGCACAGGAACATTTGGATTAGAACCTGTTAGAGTTCGGATCCGCGAAGGAAGCACAGTGCGTGATGTAGCTAAGGTATTAGAAGACAGGTTATTGAAATTTGATAAAGAAAAGTTCTTAGAGATGGTAAGTGATAGTGAGGGATATCTATTCCCTGATACATATTATTTCCTTCCTAATACATCAGAGAGTCAGGTAGTTGGAGCGATGAAAGACAATTTCCATAAGCATTTTGCAGAGATAGCTGAAACTGCAAAAAAGACAGGATATTCAATGCATGAGATAGTAATATTAGCATCAATAGTAGAGCTTGAAGCTAGTATATATGAAGACAGGCGAAAGATAGCAGGTGTACTATTAAATAGGCTAGAGATTGATATGCCCCTACAGGTGGATGTATCATTTATATACATTATGGGTAAGACAACATTTGATCTTACTCTTGCAGATCTAAAATATGACTCACCGTACAATACATATATACATAAAGGCTTACCACCCAAGCCACTAGTCTCTCCATCGATGGCAGCACTAAGGGCGACTGTATACTCATATGATAGTGATTGGATATTCTTCCTTGCAGATAGTTATGGTAAGACACACTTTACCCGTACTTATGCAGAGCATTTAGTAAAGAAGAGTAGATATATAGACAATCAGTAATATATAGTGCAATATATAGGTATAAAATATTTAATATGAATGAATCAGGATTTCACAAATTTACAACTAAGGCAAAAGAGGTAATACATAAGGCCCACCAAGTTGCTATAGAACGCAATAAGACTCAGGTCACTCCGATACACTTACTAACAGCTATGATGACTCAAGATGAGAGTGCGGTACTTACAATATTAGAGTATATGAAAGTAGATACTATTGCCATGGGAGAGGAGGTAGATGATGCACTAGAGGGTAATATGGGTGGTGTCATATCTCCATCATTCCAGATTTATCTCACACCAGAGACTGTGCAGATAATAGAGGGATCAATAAAATTAGCAGAGTCTATGGGAGACGGCTTCGCCTCTACTGAGCATATATTCATAACCTTACTAGACTATCCAGCTAATACAATTAATATTTGGAAAGATTTTAATATTAATAGACAAGAAGTTATTGATGTCTACACCTCAATGAAGAAAGGAGAGATAAGTAAAACTGACCTACCAAAACAAAATAGAGCAGTAGCAAAATATACTCGCTCATTAACTAAGCTCGCAAGTGAGAATAAGCTAGATCCAGTAATAGGTAGGGACTCAGAGATAGAACGGACAATTAAAATCCTATCAAGAAGGAAGAAGAATAATCCAATATTAATAGGAGAGGCAGGTGTAGGTAAGACCGCTATTGCCGAAGGGCTCGCGCAGAGAATGGTAAATGGAGATGTACCAGAGAGCCTAAGGGATAAAGAACTAGTATCATTAGATATTGGTATGCTTGTCGCAGGTACTAAATTCCGTGGAGAATTCGAAGACAGGCTTAAATTATTAATGAAAGAAGTAGAGCGAGCAAATGGTCAGATAATATTATTTATAGATGAGCTCCATACTATAGTTGGAGCAGGCTCTGCTGGTGACTCTCTTGACGCATCTAATATGCTCAAGCCAGCACTTGCAAGAGGTCAGATGCGCGTAATAGGGGCGACAACTACTGACGAATACCAGAAGTATATAGAGAAGGACGCTGCGCTTGTGCGTAGATTTCAAATTGTGCAAGTAAGTGAGCCAAGTATTGAGGATTCATTAACAATCTTGCGAGGACTAAAAGAGAAATATGAAATATATCATGGTGTACGAATTACAGACCAAGCACTCATCTCGGCAGTAGATCTATCAGTACGATATATCACAGACCGAAACTTACCAGACAAGGCTATAGATGCTATGGATGAGGCAATGTCTACTATGAGGCTTTCATTAGAGAATAAACCAGACGACTTGCAGAATGCACATAAGAAAATTAGAGGATTAGAGATAGAGAGTAAGGCGCTTAGGAGTGATGCTCTTGCTGGAATTACGAAGGCTAAAACTCGTAAGACCAAAATCACGAAGCAAATAGCAGACATAGAAGAGCAGAGTAGAGAGTTGAATATAAGATGGGAGCTTGAAAGAAGTTTATATTTAGACATACGCAAGATTAAAAAAGAGATTGAAGTCCTTTCTCAAGAAGCAGATACAAGTGAGAATAATCAAAACCTAGAGTATGTAGCAGAATTGCGTTACTCTACACTCCCAGCACTAAAAGATAATCTGGACAAAAATATATTAGAATTAAAGAAGGTTCAAAAAGATAGGCAGATAATAAGAGAAGAAGTAAATGAAAATGATATTGCAGAGGTGGTAGCACAGGTGTCCGGAGTGCCTAGCACTAGGATGTTAGAGGGAGAGCTCAGTAAGTTGTCTCGAATGCAAGAAACTCTTAAAGATAATATAATAGGGCAAGATGAGGCAATAGAGAGTATAAGTAATGCTGTAGCAAGAGCGCGCACAGGGATTGCAGACCCTAATCGTCCTCTCGGCTCATTCATATTCTTAGGTCCCACTGGTGTGGGTAAGACAGAGCTTGCCAAGGCGCTCGCAGAGTTCTTATTTGATGATATAAATTCTCTAATTAGAGTAGATATGAGCGAGTATATGGAGAAGCACTCTATGAGTAAGATGGTTGGATCTCCCCCTGGATACATTGGTCATGAGGAGGGTGGTAGTCTCACAGAAGTAGTGCGCCATAGACCATATTCAGTACTACTCTTTGATGAGATAGAGAAGGCTCATCCAGACATATTCAACCTACTCTTACAGGTATTAGATAATGGAATGCTCACAGATGCCAAAGGTCGTAATGTAAATTTCAAGAATACAATAATATTAATGACTAGTAACTTAGGTGCAGAATATGTGCAGAATATTGCTAAAATTGGATTTAATAATACAGATGAGAAAGACAAAGATACAGAATTAGAAGAACAGAAGAAGAGAATAGAATCAGCCCTTAAAAACTTCTTCAAGCCAGAATTCTTAAATCGTATTGATGAGACATTAATATTCAATTCATTAGATCAGGAAAATATTAAAAAGATAGTTAAGATGCATATAAGCGAAGTTAAGAATAGACTAAAAGGCAATGGACTTACATTACAGGTATCAACTAAAGTATTAAGTAAGATAGCGAAAGATGGATATGATCCACAGTACGGTGCGCGCCCAATTAAGAGACTTATAGAGAGTAAAATACTGACGCCTCTCTCTAAGATACTTATACAAGAAGGTATGCCAAGTAGGGTAAGAGTATCAGTAGATATAGACACTAAAGATAAAGATGAATTTATATTTGATGCACTTCTGCCAGATCTGCCAATGTTAACATCTACTAAAATAGCAATAAAGGCTAAGAAGATGCCTCTTATAAATCCCCTAGAGCCTATACAGGTTGCCTAGACTATGTAATCAACAGTCTAAATTAGCTAAGTATTAATTTGGTGGTATAATAATAATTATGATAAAAAGTAAGGATAAAAAAACCAGCACAAGTAAGGATGTAAATAATAGTCACAAAAAAGACACAAAAAACAATGTTAATACAGTTATAAAATTTAGGAATGTAACCAAGTTTTATAACGGTGGTCAAGCAGTTCTAGACTCAATTAATATTGACATCACTCATGGAGAATTTGTATCTGTCGTAGGGCACTCTGGTGCCGGCAAGAGTACACTACTTAAGATGATGCTCGCAGAGTTATACCCAAGCGAGGGAGCTGTATACTTTAATAATAATAATATAAAACATCTAAGAAAGAGAGATATAACCAAGATTAGGCGCAATATTGGAGTAATCTTCCAGAACTTCCGTTTAATAGAGTCAAAGACAGTATATGAAAATATAGCCTTTGCCTTAGAGGTATCTGGTATGAGTAATGAAGAAGTAGAAGCAGATGTACCACATGTACTTGGATTAGTAGATCTTCATGATAAGGCCGAGCACTTTCCTCGTGAGCTATCTGGTGGAGAACAGCAGAGAGTAGCTATAGCACGCGCCATAGTCACGCAGCCAGACATATTAATAGCAGATGAGCCTACTGGAAATCTTGATCCAATAAATACTTATGAAGTAGTGCAAATATTAAAAAAGATTAATGATCTAGGTACTACGGTAGTGCTTACGACTCACAATAAAGGAGTAATAGACTCTGTAGGAGGTAGAGTTATAACCATGGATTCAGGTAAGATGGTCAGAGATGATAATAGTGGGCAGTATGTGCTATAATAAATAATATTATGTTTTTAATTACATTTAAAAGAGTTTTGCGTGCGGGGCTTGTCGGATTCTTCCGTAATGCTTTTGTTTCTCTTTCCGCTATTTTAGTAATGATGGTTACTCTTTTTGTAATTGGAATACTATTATTTATGAATGCGGCTCTAAATGCAACACTTGACCAAATAAAAGATAAGGTAGATATTAATGCTTACTTCTTAACAACTGCCACAGAAGAGCAGATTCTTGAGGTGAAAGCATCTGTAGAGCAATTACCAGAGGTGGCATTAGTAACATATGTATCAAGAGAGGATGCTTTAAAGAGCTTTAAAGAATTACACAAAAATGACCAACTTATGTTGCAGTCACTTGAAGAGCTCGGTGAGAATCCTTTAGGGGCTAGTTTAGCAATACGAGCTAAAGACCCAAGTCAATATGAGATGATTGCAAAGTTCTTAGAGGGCAGTATAGTAGCCCAAGGTGGAGAAGAGCAAATAATAGACTATGTTAATTATAATCAAAATAAATTAGTTATAGATAGGCTAACAGGTCTTATAAGTGCGATAGATAGGGCCGGTCTTATATTTAGCATATTCTTAACCTTAGCATCTATTATGATTGTTTTTAATACTATACGATTAGCCATATATACTAATAAAGACGAGATAGAGGTAATGCAATTAGTTGGTGCAGATAATTGGTTTGTGCGTGGTCCATATATTGTCGAGGGTATATTGTATGGTCTGACTTCTGGTATCATTGTCTTGTTCTTATTCTATCCGATAGCCTTGTATCTCGGTCCAATTACAGAGAACTTCTTCGGAACATTTAATGTATTAACATTCTATATTAGTGAATTTGATATGTTATTTAAATATATTGTAGGATCCGGAATACTTCTTGGAGCTGTATCAAGCTATTTAGCAGTTAGAAGATATTTAGGTGTATAAGTTATAGTCAATTATATTTTATTAGTTAAAAAAGTTAAGTGTGCGCAATTATGAAAGAAGATCACAAATATATATTCGTAATAGGTGGGGTAATGTCAGGAGTTGGCAAGGGAGTTGCCTCAGCATCTATAGGTAAAGTTTTACAATCTCGTGGATATAAGCTCAACTTGGTTAAGGTTGATCCGTATCTCAATGTAGATGCTGGAACTATGAATCCTACTGAGCACGGAGAGGCATTCGTTCTTAATAGTGGATTAGAGACAGACCAAGATATGGGTAATTATGAGAGATTTCTTGGTAGAGATTTACCAGAGGAGAATTATCTGACTAGTGGAATGATATATAAGAGCGTAATAGAGAAAGAGCGCAACTTAGAATATGGCGGTAAGTGTGTAGAGGCAATACCACACATACGCAATGAAATAGTTGATAGACTAGAGTCTGCAGCGAGCGTTAATGGTTCAGAGATAAGTGTAATAGAGATAGGTGGTACAGTTGGAGATTATCAGAATATTATGTTTATTGAGGCCGCTAGAGTGATGTACTCTAGAGATCCAGAGAGTGTATTCTTCATTATGGTGAGCTACTTACCTATACCAAATAAGGTTGGGGAGATGAAGACCAAGCCGACACAAAATGCTATAAGACAATTAAATAGTTATGGAGTACAACCACATATGGTAATAGGTCGCTCTAGTATGCCAATAGACGATAGACGCAAGAAGAAGATTGCACTACAGTGTAATATTCGTCCAGAATATGTAATTTCTGCGCCGGATATAGATAGTATATATGATGTTCCTCTTAACTTTCAGAAGGATAACTTAGCAGAGATAATACTCTCTCATCTGAAACTAAGTACTAAGCGTCAGAATAAGCTAACAGAAGAAGGATTAAAGAAATGGAAGAAGTTTGCAAATAGTGCAAAGAATACGAAGAAAGAATTAAATATAGCAGTGGTTGGTAAATACTTCAACACTGGAGATTTTGTACTCTCCGATGCATATATATCTGTAATAGAAGCTATTAAATTCTCTTCCTATGCTCAGGGAATTAATCCTAAGTTGCACTGGATTTCATCACATGACTTCGAGTCAGGTAAATTAAATATTAAAACACTAAGTGAATATGATGGAATACTTGTTCCTGGTGGATTTGGCAAAACAGGCATAGAAGGCAAGATTAAAGTAATTAAATATGCAAGAGAGAATAAGATACCATATTTCGGACTATGCTATGGTATGCAACTTATGGTTATTGAATATGCCAGAAATAAGGCGTCTCTAATAGGAGCAAGCACAAGAGAAATGGGAGATAAATCAGAGCATCTTGTAATAGATATAATGCACGAGCAGAAAGAGAAATTAAAGAATAATGACTATGGAGGTACTATGCGCCTAGGTCAGTACCCAGCTTATCTAAAGAGAGGCACAATAGCGCGCAAAGCATATAAACAGGAATTAGTAAATGAGAGACATAGGCATAGATATGAGGTAAATCCAGAATATATAACCCAATTAGAGGAGGCTGGGTTAGTATTCTCAGGAGTATCACCAGATAAGAAGCTTATGGAGATAGTAGAATTATCAGTAGATGAGCATCCCTTTATGCTTGGTACACAATTTCACCCTGAGTTCACAGCTCGCCCTCTTTCACCTAATCCACTGTTTAGCGCCTTTGTAATAGCTGCTAACAACTACAAAAGTAGTAAATAAATATGGTAACATAGTAGTATGCAGATGATATTACAAGTTATAGTATACCTATTCCCAGCATTGATGGCATTTGCAATACTCTACTTCTTCGCTGGCAAATCTATCAGCAGCGAGCCAGACTATGCTAAGATGAAAAAAGGGAATGATATGATACTCACGGCCCTTGCAGCAATGTTTGTAATATTATCCATCTGGGCAATTGTGCACAGTATTGTTGCGACAATTGCATAAGGTGGTATAATAAGAGTACTATTTAAAAGTAATTATTAAAAATAAAAATATAAAATTATGAAGAATAAAATTTTAGTGTTAGGAGTATTTGTATTTGTATTGGTATTGATACCTGTCATCACATATGCACAAGGATTAACAGAGTTTCTAATAAACATCAGGGACTGGCTTAATATGCTAGTTCCAATGCTCATTACTCTAGGTATAATTGCCTTCTTCTGGGGTCTTGCTATGTATTTGTTTAAGGAAGGTGAAGACAAGGCTAAGGGTTTGAACATTATGATGATGGGTGTACTAGCAGTATTTGTAATGGCATCACTTGGTGGACTAATAGGAATGCTACAAACTACTACTGGAGCTGGAGATGATCGTACTATCCAACCACCATGTGTCGGAGCTGCTTGTCCTTAAGCATCCCTAATAATAAATGAACACATCTGCCCAACAAATTATAGATGGAATATCATCAATGATAATCCAACCAATAGTCTCACTGTTATTTGCAGTGGGATTTTTAGTATTCTTATGGGGGCTTATAGAGTTCATAGCTAATCCTACAGAATCCTCTAAAAGGAAGACAGGCATAGATCATATGATGTATGGAATACTCGGACTACTGATAATGGTGTCTATATGGGGAATAGTCGGCTTAGTTACTAGTACACTTGGGCTAGATTGCGCAGGACTTAGCGGCGGCAAGCCTTGTGAGTAAGGTTATTATAAGGATGTTATTGTAGTACCAAGTCTAATTTTATTGACTTGGTACATTATAATATCGCGCTCTAGTCCTGGATTGGGTATACCTGTCATCTTAGCATCTGTACCACCTCTACCTGCAGTCTGCGCTTTAAGAGTGCCAAACTTCAAGAATGTCTCAAATATACCCACGACATCTACTTGTACATCCTGAACCATTTTCATATGGAGTGTCTTAGTCTCTCTATTGAATAGTCCTTTCTGTTCTATATACATTATACGCTTGGTGGTTACTATCCATAAATCTAGATAATAATTAGTCCATATTGTAAACATTATTGTTAGTGATATCAGCATCCACAGACCACTAGAGAATATCAATATAGATACTAACTCAGGGGCAATAATTAGTGAGGACATAAGAAGCAAGACAATAAGAGGTATAAAAAATATAATACCAAAAGGCAGTATGCGTATAAATAAAATAAACCAATGTTTACGCATAATACTCAGCAAGCGTTCATTATTATGCAAATTAATCTCATGAATATTGAAGTGTATTGGAATCATAATAGAGAGCTAACTGAAGTAATCATAATAAATAGTAATACAAATCCGGTACCCATATAAGCAATGGACGCATATATTGCTATTGTAGTACTCATAGCATATCTAAACCAGTGGTACATAAGTACTGCTCCATATACCATAAATATTATAAAGATAAGAAATAATAAAATGAATAGGAGTGCAGATATTTGCATAGCTAGATTATAGCACGAAATTATGTAATAATGGTACAATTACAACATAAAAAGCTTAAAAATATGAAAAAAAAGAACAAAAAGCCAATTAAATGGACTTTAAATAAGAAAAACAAGAAAAATAGTAAGAAAAAAGAATCTGGAATATCTGGCATTCTCTTACAATTGTTCCTGTCAGCTATTATATTTATGGTACTTTTTGGTGGATATTCGGCATTACAGAGACATTCGGTAGAAAATAAAGAATCTCAAATAGCACTATCAGAATTAGTTGCAGATATAAATAAAGGTATTGTAAAAGGAATTATTGTCTCTGGAGAATATGTAGATATAGAATACAAAATCAAAGATGAGGACAAAGAAAAGAGTGATAGTAAGAGTGGAGTAATTAAAAAAACTAAAAAAGAGGCAGAGACATCTATAACAGAGACATTAAAGAATCATGGAATTTCCTATGAGCAATTAGCTGGCATTACTATAGAGATTAAAGCCCCATCAGGCTTTAGACACTGGTTTGGAGTTATAGCCCCATTGATGATACCAGTACTACTTATACTGGGTATATTATTCTTCCTGTTTAGGCAGGCTGGTAAAGGTGGTGGTATGCAGGCATTCTCATTCGGTAATTCTAAGGCGCGCCTTATAGACCCTGACGAGAAGAATGGTAGGGTTACATTTAAAGATGTTGCAGGAGCTAAGGAGGCTAAGGACGAACTTATGGAGATTGTAGACTTCCTTAAGCGACCTAAAAAGTTTATAGCAATTGGAGCACAAATACCAAAAGGAGTTATGCTTATGGGAGCCCCAGGATGTGGTAAGACACTACTAGCAAGAGCGGTGGCAGGAGAGGCTGGAGTACCATTCTACTCTATTTCTGGATCGGAATTTGTAGATATGTTTGTAGGTGTGGGAGCAAGTCGTACTCGTGACTTATTTGCTCAAGCTAAGAAGAATTCCCCGTCAATAATCTTCATAGATGAGATAGATGCAGTAGGACGGGTGCGTGGTAGTGGTATTGGTGGAGGTAATGATGAGCGAGAGCAGACACTTAATCAGATATTAGTAGAGATGGATGGATTTGAACCTAATACTAAAGTTATAGTTATGGCGGCTACTAATAGGCCAGATGTCTTAGATCCAGCACTAATGCGTCCTGGCAGATTTGACAGAAGGATTATTGTGGAATTGCCAGATAAGGAGGCAAGAGAGGAGATACTTAATCTTCATATGAGGAAAAAGAAGAAAGAGGCCGATATTGATATAAAGGTTGTAGCTAGTAGAACTCCAGGATTCTCTGGAGCTGACTTGGCAAACCTTGCAAATGAGGCGGCGATACTCGCAGCAAGCTCTGACCGTAAGAAGGTCTCTCAAGAGGATATATTAAAGAGTATAGAGAAGGTAATGATAGGTCCAGAGCGCAAGAGTCATGTACTAAATAAGAAAGAGAAAGAGATAACAGCTTATCATGAGGCAGGGCACGCCCTTGTAGCAAGTGTGTTACCGTACTCCGATCCAGTTCACAAAATATCCATTATTAGTCGTGGTAGGGCAGCGGGGTATATGCTCAAATTACCAGATGAAGACAAGAAGATGCAAAGCAAGAAGGAATTTGAGGCAGATATTGCTGTGTCTCTGGGTGGTTACATTGCAGAGAAGGAGGTATTCGGAGATATTACTACAGGCCCTAGCAATGACTTGCAAGTACTCACAAATACTGCGCGTAGTATGGTAACACGCTGGGGTATGAGTGACGCTGTGGGCCCTATTGCATTAATAGGCGAGGGCGGTGAGGTAATGTTCGGTATGGGTCCACAAGCTAAAGAATACTCTGAAGATGTTGGTGCTAAGATAGATGTAGAAGTAAAGAAAATTATAGACAGTGCATACAATGTGGCAGAGACTATAATTAGAGAAAAGCGCCATGTGTTAAACGCAATAGCCGATAAGTTGATAGAAGTTGAGAACTTAGAGCGCAAGGAGTACGAAGAACTCTTAAAAGAATTCGGAATTAAATTGCAAAATAAAAAAGATATAGAGCATGGTCCACTAGCTTAATACATAATATCTTATAGAGTTATAGAGGTTGGACCTCTATATA
>CAZGTE010000001.1:7305-8820 GCA_964528515.1 uncultured Candidatus Saccharibacteria bacterium | reverse complement strand
GGACCTCTATATATTAGTATTTTTTCATTTTCTTAAAAATAATTTCTTTCTTAGGTTTATCAAACTCGACCTCCTTCATTATCTCTTTATTCTTTAGGATAATCTCAAGAGCCCTATTAGAAAATATCTTATAGTCTCTAGTACATTTAAAATCATCTAGTATTATATCAGTTTTGCATATTTGATAATGAACTTTATCTAAATCCAGATACTCATCCCAACTAGATAAGTAAAAATTTATAGAGGTTGGACCTCTATATTTATGTACTTTGTAATTTAAATTTACATATACACTAAGATGTTTCAGGTATATATCGTCGTGTATGTGCTTGTGCTTATATTTACCTTGAAACAATGACCCACTTCGCTTATATTTTTCATTAAAGTAGTATGTGTAGCCACCACCTAGTCTTTTCATGAACTCACTAATACCATTATCTGCAACTTGTTTAAGAATAAGATGATAATGGTTCATGTTTAAGCAATATGCAATTACATCAACTAACTTCTCAGATTTTGATGCCCTGTTGAAAAGAGTGTCTTTCGATCTGTCCATATTATAAAGACTACCTACTGGCTTTACAGTGTTAAATGCAACCATGCTTTTTAAGAAGCGCATTTGGTCTATCTTTTTTGTGAATATATTTCTCTTATCAGTGCCTCGGTTATAAATGTGATAATATTCATCATTCTCTGGTCTCTCCCTAGTCATAATAATAGTAGTATAACATAATATACATCTTATAGAGGTCCAACCTCTATAAGATGGGTGGTTTTACTTATATTGTGATATAATGTTTTATAATGAATAAAAGTGATATAGAAAAGAGGATTTCTAATTTCTTATTTGAGATTGGAACTATGAGGAAACTACCTAGAATGCATCAACAAACGCTTCTAACTCAAAAAAACGCTCCGCAGACTAATGTCTTTTGGGACGCTTTTTCGTGGTGATTAAATATAGTATATATAAAATAATAAATTAAGCAAGTAAAATATAAAAGTTATGAGTCAATTTTATAAACCAGATAGGAGGAGTGATTGGAATTATGGTGGAGCGCGTTGGAAGCTCTCTCGCTCTAAGATAGACCTCTTCTTAGAATGTCCTAAATGCTTCTACATAGACAATAAGCTTGGTACAAAGCGTCCACCTGGGTATCCATTTAATCTTAACTCGGCAGTAGATACTCTCTTTAAGAAAGAGTTTGATGTACACAGAGCAAATGGCAGCAAACACCCAATAATGGAACAATATAGTATAGATGCAGTTCCATTTGAGAATGCAAATATGGACACTTGGCGTGAGGTATTTGAAGGTATTCAATTTGTCCATAAGGAGACCAGTATGACAATAATGGGAGCAGTAGACGATGTCTGGGTTAACTCTGATGGTGAACTTATTGTTGTAGATTATAAAAGTACGAGCAAAGACGGCAAGATAGAGAAGCTAGACGCCGATTGGCACATAGGATATAAAAGACAGATGGAAGTATATCAATGGCTCTTGCGTCAAAA
>CAZGTE010000001.1:0-7205 GCA_964528515.1 uncultured Candidatus Saccharibacteria bacterium | reverse complement strand
AAGAAGATACAGAAAAATAAAAAAGAGCAATTGAATATACCTCAAATAAAAGTGCCGAATTCTAAAATTGCAAATAAAGATACCTTATTTTAAGCTTAGAATATGACAAATGATGCAGAAAAATTAGCAACACTATTTGAAAAGTTTCCAGGAATAGGACCAAGACAAGCAAAAAGGTTTGTATATTTCTTATTAAAAAGCGGTAATGAATATCGTAATAATATTGAAGTCTCAATACATAATCTTGCCCAGAACATACATGAATGTAGTAAATGCCAGCGATATTATGCAAATGGTAGTAGTGGCTTATGCGGACTGTGTGGTAATACGGCTCGCAATAATGAGCAATTATTGATAGTTGAGAAAGACGCAGACTTAGATTCTATAGAAAAAAGTGGGGCATATAGTGGTCTATATTTTGTACTTGGAGGTAGGGTTAGGCTTACAGATTCTGATAATAAGGTACCAAATAAGACTAAATTATTAGCACTCATACAATCTATGGAACAGTTAAATGAAATAATATTAGCCTTCCCTACAACTGTAGAGGGTGAGCATACAGCGCAGATATTAACCCAAGAATTAAAATCATTCAATAACAATAATGAAGGTATTATAGAAATTACAATGTTAGGTAGGGGACTCTCAACTGGTACTGAGCTTGAGTATGCAGATGATGCAACTCTAAGGAGTGCATTTGAGGGGCGTAATTAGACAGATTAGAAGTCGTCTGCGGCATCTTTAGGCTCACTATTAAAGTCATTGTAACTATTCTTCTCTACTGGTAAGAAGGTGACATGCTTAGTATCAAAGTATAGGTCTATTTTGCCAACGGCTCCGTTACGGTGCTTCTCTACCATTACATTTGTAATATTCTCTCGACCCGCATCGTCCTTATCCTCTTTCATATCTCTGTGTAAGAACATTACAACATCGGCATCTTGCTCTATAGAGCCAGAGTCACGCAAGTCTGAGAGGCGAGGAGTGCCACCTCTAGACTCTACTGCTCGAGATAACTGAGACAGAGCTATAACCGGAATATTAAGTTCGCGTGCTAACCCCTTGAGCGAGCGAGATATCTCAGTAATCTGCTGTACAGTACCAGCACCCTGCAGGTGGGCAGCAGGAGTGATGAGCTGTAAGTAGTCTATTATTATAAGTCCAAGATCCTTCTCTGCTACAAGCTTACGACAAGTGGCGCGCATCTGCAGTACTGTGCTACTAGAGCTATCGTCTATGTATATTGGAGCCTCTTCAAGTACTCCCATAGCGTCTCGTATCCTGTCGTATTCGTCATCATTACTTAATTTACCCGTGCGCAACTTCCAGCTGTCTACCTTAGCCTGACTGGCCAGTAAGCGGTCTGTAAGCTGGGTTGATCCCATCTCAAGAGAGAATATACCAACTGGAACCTTATGGTCTACCGCAGCCTTGCGGGCAATATCTAATGCAAATGTTGTCTTACCTACAGACGGGCGGGCAGCGAGTATTATGAGGTCTGACTTCTGGAATCCGGCAAGTAGATTGTCTAAGTCAGGATATCCGCTAGGCACACCTCGCAGATGAGTATCACTCTCTCTTAGCTTGTCTAGTCTCTCAAATGCATCCTTAACAGCGTCCTTCATAGTTGTGAACTTCTGCAGACTTGAAGAATTAGCTATCTTATATACCTCTTGCTGAGCTTCGTCTACTATTATATCTATCTCTCGCTCCTCCGCATAGCCTAGCTCTCCTATGGTGTCTGCAGCAGCGATTAATTGGCGTAGCGTAGACTTTGCCTTCACTATGTCAGCATAATGGATAATATTGGTAGAGCTAGGAGCTAGCCCCGTAAGCTCCGATAGATATGCAGATCCTCCGACATTCTTGAGCATCTTCTTGCGCTTTAGCTCGCCTGAGAGAGTGACTAGGTCAATAGGCTCACCCTTACTAAAGAGGGTATACATAGCATTAAATATATTGCTGTGCTTGCTAGCGTAGAATGAGTCTGGAGTTACAGAATCTGCAATGTCATACATAGCATTAGAGCGCAGCATTATAGCACCGAGCAGTGCTTGCTCTGCTGGCATATCTTGTGGTGGTGTGCGCACTTGTTTGGTCATTAATCACATCATACCACAACAAGTATATTGACTACTAATACAAATAAGTGAAAAAACCTGTGGTTAGGGTGTGGATAGTAATATTGACCAGTTATTGGTCATAGTGTAATATATAGAGTATGCAAACAAGTACAACAATGAAGATATCATTACCAACTAAGATGCGTAATGATATAAAAATATTAGTAAGAGAGAGTCAATCCTATAGTACTACAAGTGGCTTCTTGCAAGACTTGATCAGTAAAGAGTTACTTATAACAAAAGAAAAATCCAAGCTCAATGATATGATACAAGATGGTCTAGCCTCTGGTGTATCAGGACAAGACCCACTAACTTTTTTCAAGTCTTTATTAAGATAGTCAAATGCCTAAATATAAGTTATCTAAAAAGGCTGAAGAAGATATTAAGTCTATCTATATTTACATAAAGAAAGATAATAAAAGTGCCGCAAGAGAGGTAATTATAAAACTTAGACAAACCTTTGAGTTACTAGAAGACCTGCCCCAAGTTGGTAAGACTGTGATAGGGTTAGATGTGCCAGGTATTAGAATAGTGCCCGCACGCAAATTTTCTAATTATTTAATTGTATATCTTAATACTAAAGACCAGCTTATAATAATTCGTATAATAAATGCAAAACAACATTTACCAACGATACTTAATACCGAATTTGGACAATTATTATAATAATTATATTTGATACAACTTCTGTAGAGTGCCCTTATCTACTATCTCATAGCCTAATTTTTTGATCTCATCTCTTAGTTTATCTGACTCTGCCCAGTCTTTCCTCTCTCTCGCCAACTTACGCTCTTTAAGTAATCCTAATACCTCCTCTGGTGTAGTGTCTCTTACAACTTGTAACTTCTTCTTATCTGTAGGCAGAGACTCTAATTGAAGACCAAGCACTCTATCAAAATCTAGTAAGGTCGCTCGCTTGTCTGCAGGAGTTATTGACTTGTCTTTAATTAATGCCCACATTATGGCAAGGGCTTGAGGTGTATTTATATTGTCATTTATAACATCTGTAAATTTTGTACTATATTCAATGTCTACTACTCCTCCATCTTTATCCATTAAGTTCTCTGCATAATATAATCTTAATTTATTTAATGCCTTACTAGACGCCTCTAATGCCTCCCAAGTGAAGTTCTGCTCAGTGTCATATGTAGTGCCTAGCATAAGATATCGTAGGGCAAGTGGAGAATAATTACGCTCTACTATGTGTCGCAAGTGTAGTACATTACCAGTAGATTTAGAGAGCTTCTTGCCGTCTAGCATTAGGTGATTATTATGCATCCAGTAATTTACAAACTTCTTCCCACTTAATGCCTCACTCTGGGCTATCTCATTATTATGATGCACTGGTATATGCTCGATACCACCAGTATGTATGTCTAGCTGTCTACCAAGCAAGGCTCTACTCATAGCGCTGCACTCTATATGCCAGCCAGGGAACCCTCTGCCCCACGGAGAGCCCCACTCTTGCTGGCGCGTCTCTCCCGTACTACTTAGCTTCCACAGCCAGAAGTCTGCACTATTATGCTTCTGCTTATCTTCTTCCACGCGCGCTCCGGCCTTGAGTTCATCTACATTAATATTACCAAGCTTGCCATAATCCTTAAACTTACTGGTGTCAAATGCCACACCTCTATCAATAACATATCCGTAGCCCTTCTCTACAAGAGTTTTCGTAAGCTCTATCTGAGCCTTTATATAGTCTGTAGCACGAGGGAAGTTAATCTTTTCTATATCTACTCCAAGAGATTTAAGGTCTTCCATATATATCTTCGTGATACTCTTTGCTATCTCAGTTGCTTGTGTACCGTCTTCTCTTGCCTTCTTCTCCATCTTATCTTCACCCGCATCTGCATCTGATGTCATATGCCCAACATCAGTTATATTTATAACTTGCTTAACCTCATAGTTATTATATTCAAATACTCTGCGTAGTAAGTCTGCAAATACTCCAGCGCGCATATTGCCAATGTGTTGCTCGCTATATACAGTAGGTCCACAATTATACATACGAACCTTGTCAGGCTCTAAGCTCTTGAATTCTTCCTTCTCCCCACTGAGGGTATTAAGCAAGTATATTGGAGCGGTTTTTAATTTCTTTTCTTTATTAAAAATCATATTGATTCTATTTTAGCACAAGACTATATCATACCTATAGACTTGAGCAGTGTTGTAATCTCAGTGTCTGTAAGCTCGCGAGCCTCACTATTAGAGAGTCCGCCAAGCTCAAGATTCATAATTCTTACTCTCTTAAGACTTGTGACCTGATATCCAAGAGCTGCACACATCCTTCTTATTTGGTGCTTCTTACCCTCAGTGAGGACTATTGCAATCTCTTTATCTGTAATCCTCATTACTTCCGCTGGTAGAGTCTTGTAGCCTTCAATATCAACTCCATTTTGCATTATCTTGATATGGAAGTTCTTAATAGGTTTATCAAGCTTAACGAAGTATTCTTTATCGTGAGTAAACTTGGGATTAAGAAGCTTGTCTACAATCCTTCCGTCATTTGTTAGTAACATCAGTCCACTTGATGCCTTATCAAGCCTTCCAACAGGGGCGAAGTCTGGTGGCAAGTTTGCATCATTAACGGCACTTTTCTCTCCAAGTTGTGGATTATGACTCACTACCCCAACTGGCTTATTGTATATATAGTATTTATATGAGCCTTGTAATTTCTTGGCTTCTTTACCTAGACTTACCTTATCGCTCTTGCTTATCTTCTGTCCTAGTACTGCAATTTTACCATTAATACTCACCTCATTTTGCTCTATTAGTCTGTCTGCTGCTCGCCTAGAGCATATACCCATTAGATGTAAATATCTATTAATCCGTATTGGGTACTCTATGGGTACTTGCTTGTTTATATTATTTTTAGGATTTCGCATCTTTGTAGTATACTGTATGAGTATGGAAAAGCCACTCTCAGCAGTCTTATTATATGGTGTTATTTTGCTCGGATTTTTCGGAGTGATTGCAGTATTGCTACATGAGTCTGTAATGCCATTTACAGATAAGGCATTTAGTATGCATACCGTATATGCTAATCAAAACATAGCAATACATGTAATAGTAGCTGATACTAAGAAGGAGAGACAAATAGGACTTGGTAATAAGGCTGTCTTGGCAGCACGAGAGGGTATGTTATTCAAGTTTGATACTGACGGTAAGTGGCGTATATGGATGAAAGATATGAACTTTGGCATAGACATACTCTGGCTCTCAGAAGACGGAACAATAGTTTATATGAGAGAGCGTGTATATCCAGATACCTACCCATTCGTCTTTGAGCCTGATGTAGCAGCAAGATATGTATTAGAGGTTACCGCCGGCTTCTCTGAGGCAAATGGTATACGAAAAGGAGGAAAGATAGACTTAAATTTCTAGATATCTACATGTATTTAATGTATAATAGATAACATTATGAGTAAGATAGTAAATAACTTAAAACAAAAAACTGAACAAGAGAAGTCATTACTTGCCATAATGACAGCTGTAATCGTAACAGGACTTTTATTCATTATTTGGGGTTACAACTTCGCACATAGTGGTAATATTAACAATCTTGCCAGTAGCGCAGCTGGTGTAGCCGAGAGTGTAGAGAGTCTGCAAATTCAAGAGAACTTCAATAATGCACTCAATCAATTCAATGAAATTAGGAATGTTAGCAATACGGCGAATGAAATAGACTCACATATCAACAAAACAAATACAGAAAACAGCATAGGAAGTCAATACATAAATGTATTTGCCAACTAAAATATGCTATACTAAAGTATATGAATAAGTATAACCAACAAGGTTTAGTGCCAAAGTTTGTCAGTCATGCACTATGGTCTTATGATACCGATAGTCTTGATTTGCAAGACCATAAAAAGCTATTGATTAAAAATATACTAGACCATGGAACCAAGAAGGCTACAGACTGGCTACAGACTGTCTACTCTGTAGCAGACATACAAAATGTAATTAAGAGTACTCCTGCAGGTGCTTGGAATAAGAAATCTCTAGGTTTGTGGACTTTGATTTATGATACTTTTCCAGAACATAAGACAAGATTTGTTGGATAATACATAATATGCATTATAGTATTTTAGACAAAGAACGATTAAATATACTACCTTCTTTCAAATTTCTTAAAGACAGATTTTATCTTGCTGGTGGCACGGCACTAGCATTACACTTAGGACATCGTGATAGTATAGATTTTGACTTCTTTACACAGGAGGATATAGACACTAAGAGCCTATTTAATGAAATCATAGAAGCGCTTGATAATCATTCAATAGTAAAAACTCAAGAAGAGAATAATACATTATCTGTAATCATAGATGATACTGTCAAGCTTAGCTTCTTTACTTATAAGTATAAGATGCTAAATGAAGCAATAGACGAACCGTATTTAAATATTGCATCAGTGGCAGATATAGCTTGTATGAAGCTCTCTGCGGTGACTGGGCGCGCTACAAATAAGGATTATATTGATTTATATTTCATACTCGATACATTTTCTTTAGATGAATTATTAGAATTGTCTATACAGAAGCATAATAATTTAGATATTAATCTAATATTAAAAAGTCTAGTTTACTTTGATGATATTGAAGACGAGCCTATAGTCTTTAAAGAGGGTAATTATGTAAAATGGCAAGAAGTACAGAAAAGACTTATAAATTCTGTGAAAGAATTAAAATAATATGCTATACTAGTTCAACTTTATGACAAGTGATATGCCGAACAAAGAAGATTCTATTGTAAAAGACCCTGAAAAGGGAATAATGCCAGTAAATATAACCGTAGAGATGGAGGCGGCGTATCTTAATTATGCGATGAGTGTAATTACCTCGCGCGCCTTGCCTGATGCTCGTGATGGTCTTAAGCCAGTACATAGGCGCATACTATATGCCATGCATAAGGGTGGAGTGACAGCCAGCGCTAAGACTCGCAAGAGTGCCAGAGTAGTCGGAGATGTAATAGGTAAGTATCACCCACATGGAGATACTGCCGTATATGAGTCTATGGTGCACTTGGCACAAGACTTCGCTACTCGCTACTTGCTAGTAATAGGACAAGGTAACTTCGGCT